>NZ_JBLBUC010000030.1:0-15685 GCF_047290665.1 Streptococcus lishijunsis
CAGGTTGCTTAATATCTTTTATTATTTGACTGTCTACTTGACAGGGAGCCGTTCACAAAGCTGAGAGATGTTTTTAATCTTCTTTTAATTTTGCTAATTCTTGAGCCAATAGTTTTAGGGCGACTTGTGGGTTGGCTTGACCTTTCGTTGCTTTCATCAAAAATCCTGTAAAGGCCTTGTCGGCATTACGTTTGCCAGACTTAAAGTCGTTCACTGCCGCTTCATTATCCTTAAAGACTTGATTAATAATCGGTATCAAGACCTCTGGGTCTGAAATCTGAATCAAACCTGCTTCCTTGACATAAGTCTTAGCTGAGCCACCATTTTTGGCTAAGTGGACAAAGACTTTTTTAGCTATCTTAGAAGAAATCGTGCCATCCTCAATCAAGCTCATCATCTCAACAAGATTCTCTGGAGTCAAGCCAATCTCTTCTAGCTGTTTGCCTTGAGCGTTTAAAAACTGTGCGACTTCGCCTTGGAGCCAGTTGGCAATTTGTTTAGCATCTCCGCCTAGAGCAAGTGCTTTTTCAAAGAAGTCTGAGGTTACTTTATTAGCCGTAAGCTGACCAGCGTCATAAGCGCTTAGTCCATACTCAGCCATGTATCTAGCACGACGTTCTTTTGGAAACTCTGGAAGTTCCTCTCGAATCGTCTCAATCCACTCGTCTGAAATATCAAAAAGAGGTAGGTCAGGCTCTGGGAAATAACGGTAATCCGATGCTCCTTCTTTGACACGCATCAAAATCGTCTCACCTGTCGTATCGTCAAAACGGCGTGTTTCTTGCTGGATTTGTCCTCCTGAGCGTAGGACTTGGGCTTGCCGTTTTTCCTCATAGATAAGTCCTTTTCGAACATTGTTGAAGGAATTGAGGTTCTTCAACTCTGTCTTGACCCCAAAAGCTTCTTGACCATAAGGGCGTAGGGAGATGTTAGCATCCACGCGCATAGAGCCTTCTTCCATCTTGACATCTGAGATACCTGTGTATTGGATGATTTCCTTGAGAGCACTCAGGTAAGCATAGGCTTCTTCTGGAGAGCGCATATCCGCTTCTGAGACAATCTCAATCAAAGGAACACCTTGACGGTTGAGGTCAACATATGAGTAGCCGTCTGTTGCGTGGGTGTTTTTTCCAGCATCCTCTTCCAAGTGAGCACGCTCAATACGAATTTTCTTGGTAGAGCCATCTTCTAACTCAATCTCAATCCAACCGTTGTAACCAATCGGCTCATCAAATTGTGAGATTTGATAAGCTTTGGGATTGTCTGGATAGAAGTAATTTTTGCGGTCAAAGTGCATCTTTTGGTGAATGTCCATATTAAGCGCTAGCGCAGCTTTAATACCACAGTCAATAACCCCTTTATTCATCACAGGTAAGACACCTGGAAATGACCAGTCAATAATATTAGTATTGGCATTTTGCTCTTCACCAAAGTGAGCAGGCGACGGCGAGAAAATCTTAGAATTAGTCTTTAGCTCCACATGGACTTCTAGTCCGATGACAGTTTCAAAGTTCATTTGTTGCTACCTCCGAAAATGCTTGGCTTTTGCTTATGATAATCTGTCGTTGCCTCAAAAGCAGCTGCCACTTGATAAATCGTCTCTTCACTATATCTTGGCCCAATTAGCTGCATACCAACTGGCAGACCATCTACAAAGCCAGCAGGAATCGAAATACCAGGTAAGCCTGCTAGGTTGACAGGAATCGTCAAAATATCAGCTAAGTACATCGCCACAGGATCGTGATTGAGTGAGTCTAGATCATACGCCACACTTGGTGCCGTAGGCCCTAAAATCAAGTCATAGTTATCAAAGACTTTCCTAAAATCTTCAATAATCAAGCTACGAACTTGACCTGCTTTTTTATAGTACGCATCATAATAACCAGATGACAAACTAAACGTCCCCAGCATGATACGACGCTTAACCTCATCACCAAAGCCTTCTGAGCGTGTATTAACATAAATATCGTCTAGGTTAGTATAGTTTGGCGTACGATAACCATAGCGGATACCATCAAAGCGCTGAAGGTTAGAGGACGCTTCTGACGAAGCAATAATATAATAAACAGCCACGCCGTACTTACTATGTGGTAGGCTGACCTCCTCGATGATAGCCCCTAAGTTTTCCAACTGCTTAGCTGCTTTTAAAATGGTCTCTTTCACTTCTGGTGCAATACCTTCTGCCAAATATTCTTTGGGAAGAGCGATTTTCATGCCCTTGATATCTTGACCAATCTTCGCTGTAAAATCACCGATTGTTTGCTGTGAAGACGTTGAGTCTTTAGGATCATGCCCCGCAATGACATTCAATAACTGCGCATTTTCACGGACATTTTGTGAAAAAGGACCAATCTGATCAAGCGAACTACCAAAGGCAATCAAGCCAAAACGTGAGACACGTCCATAACTAGGTTTCATACCGACAATACCATTAAAAGAGGCGGGTTGGCGGATAGAACCACCTGTATCAGAACCTAGTGATAAACGAACTTGCCCAGAAGCAACTGCTGTCGCCGAACCACCTGATGAACCACCTGGCACCTTAGTCTGATCCCAAGCATTTTTAGTCTTTTTAAAGTAAGAGGTCTCAGTAGAGCCACCCATGGCAAATTCATCCATATTGGTCTTTCCGATGACAACCATATCCTTAGCATACACTTTTTCAACTGCTGTCGCATCAAAGATAGGCTCGTAGTTGTAAAGCATTTTAGAAGCTGCTGTTGTTAGGATACCCTTGGTTGAGATATTGTCCTTAACCGCAATGGGAATACCACTCATAACATTTGTTTCATCAATACCACGCTCATCAATAGCTTTTGCTTGGGCAAGGGCAGCTTCTTCTGAAATCGTGATAAAAGAATCCACAGCTCCTTCACGCTCTTTGATAGCCTCAAGCGTCGCCTTAGTCAGCTCAGTTGCTGAGATCGTCTTATCGACTAAGAGCTGATGTAGCTCATCAATTGTTTTATGCGTCAAAGTCATTAAGCATCTCCTCCGTCTTCTAAGATGGCAGGCACCTTGATATAGTAGTCCTTAGATTCAGGCACATTTTTAAAAAGTTGGTCTCTATCCTCACCCTTTTGGGCAATGTCTTGACGTACAACCGTCTTTTGGTCAGCCATGGTGGTAGTGATGGCGACACCTTCTGTATCCACTTCATTCAACAATTCAACCATGTCCACAATCTTTGTCAAAGTTGTTGCAAATGCAGCTGTCTCTTCATCTGAAAAAGACAACTTTGATAGATTGGCAACATGACGGACTTCTTCTTGCGAAATTTTCATGTCTTTTCTCCATTATTTACATAGTCTTCTCTATTATAACATATTTAGGACTTATCGTTTCTATAAGCTAAGTGTTTTTAGCTAGTTTATAGACAAAAAAACAAGGACATCGCCTTGTTTTATACTATTTTAGCGCCTAAAACACCTGTCAGATGATTCAGAGCAAACTGATGCGCTTCATCAGTCAAGGCAGCAATAGCTTTTTCTTTCACCTCAATCTGATAACCTAAATTATAGGCATCAATCGCTGTATGAAGCACACAGATATCAGACAAAACACCTGTCAAAACAACCGTATCAACGCCGCGCTCACGCAGACGAATATCTAGTTCTGTCCCTGAAAATGCAGAATAGTGGCGTTTATCCATCCAAAAGACTTGCGAATCATCCTTGATAGCTCCATAGAGGACTCCCAAACCCTCATAGAGATTGCGCCCCTTTGTCCCCTTAATATTATGTGGGGGAAAGAGTTTGCTTTCTGGATGAAAAGTATCCCCTTCGTCGTGGGCATCAATAGCAAAAAAGATATAATCACCAGCTTCATAAGCTTTTTGGGTTGCATCCACTATCTCTTTTTCGATAGCTTGAGCTCTTTTTCCTGCTGTTAATTTGCCATCTGTCGCTACAAAATCATTGGTATAGTCAATCGAAATAAGCGCTTTAGTCATTATTGATAATCCTTCACCTTGTCATAAATACCTTCGTTAATCACTTTGAGGTAAGTTCCCTTCATCCCTAGCGAGCGTGACTCAATGATACCAGCACTCTCTAGCTTACGTAGGGCATTGACAATAACAGAGCGTGTAATACCGATACGGTCTGCAATGACAGACGCTGTAAGGCGCCCTTCTGGACCATCAAGCTCATTTAAAATCGCTGCCACAGCCTTCATCTCAGAGTAAGATAGAGTATTGATAGCCATATTGACCGCCGTTTGCTGACGAATGGTTTCTTCGAGATTTTCTGTCTGAAGGTTTAGCAGTTGGATACCAACTACGGTGCTGGCAATCTCAACTAAGATAAGAGCATCATCACTGAAAGCCTTATCATTACGCCAAATAATTAAAGACCCCAAACGCATCCCACCACCATAGATAGGTGCAATCGTTGTCAAACCATCTGGATAAATATCCTTAGACTCTACAGGAAAGACTGTCAAATCACTGTCAATCGGTAGGTTAGCTTCTGTGTCATAGACACGACTAGCTGCCTTAACATAATAATCTGGAAATTGTCGTGCTTCAAAGAAATCTCCCACACGATCATTATTTGTCTTGTACTTCATAGCATAGCCTAAAAGACTACCACTACCATTGATGATACAAGCATTGCAGTCGATAATATCAGCTAATTGTGCTGCAATAGTATTGTAAGGAAGACTCTCATCCAAACTCTCTACTGAGCGTTGCAAAATAGAGGTAATTTTTCGTGTTTTTTGTAGTAAATCCGCCATTTTATCAAATTCCTTCTGGTTTATATAGTCGTCTCAATTATATCAAAGCCAAGCATAAATTGCAAACAATTGTCAGAAAATTGGTTCACTTCCCATTGACACGGCAAAGCCGGCTAAAAATGTCCGATAAGCCCAGTGCTATACGGTATCTTTTCATCCATTTTTAACCGACTTTTTCTTTATCTTCTGAGAACACCATGCGGCACCTCTCACCTAGACTAACTCTTGCTAGCAACTATTCTAAACTTCATCTCTCCAAAAGAGACTCTGCTTCTGAGACTTGAGACAGAGCCTATTTCCCTTTTACTCCATGCCAAGACACAGCCGACCTAGCATATCACATGGCTAGTGCTTTGTCAACAGGCATTTATTATCTTTTATGAAACACTATTAGTGTAACCCTTTTTAAGCATTTTGGCAAGTATCCGATATCAATAGTGAGAATTTTCCTACGACAAGAAAATCTCTCTAATCCATCTGGTCTAAAAAATCCTGAAGTTGACCCAGTTGTTGATCTGAAAAGCTCCCTAAGCGAGGGGTTGTCAAGTCAATGTGATCCGACATTTTATCAAGATCTGACTTAACGGCATTGACACGTTGCTCCAACTCCCTAGCAGACACTCTGAGTGCCCCTTGGGAAAAAACGGTCCACTGCTCATTAAGATCACTGGTAGCTACAGATACAATATTTAAGCGAGACTGATTGAGCTCAGCTGCCAAGCGCTCAATATAGCTATCGGCTGTCTCATCTTCCTGAGTAAAGACCACCGAAATCTTATACTGATCATATTGTTGCTTTAGACCTGGCACATGGTGAGCATCAAAGACACAGATAATATCAATATGCTCAAAATGGGCATAGTGATTCAGTTTTTGGATAAGGACTTGTCTTGCCTCATCCAATTGATTGGTCTTAAAAAGCGACTTTGTCTCCTGCCAAAAGGCTATCATGTTATAGCCGTCAACCAATAAAATAGGCGTCTTTTTCATAGGCGATTTCTAAACACTTCATACATCAAAAGCGCTGCTGCGACACTGGCATTTAGGCTTTGGACATGCCCATTCATGGGAATGGTAATCATCTCATCCACTTGCTTTTTCAAATTAGGTGAGATGCCTTTTCCTTCACTCCCAATGATAAGCGCTAGCTTACCGTTCGTATTCCACTGATGAGAAGGTGTCCCTTTCATATCTGTTCCAAAAACCCAAAAGCCCTGCGCTTTTAGCTTATCTAATAATTGACTAAGATTGGTCACACGACAAATCGGCACATGCTCCAGCGCACCTGTCGCTGTCTTAGCCACAACTGGTGTCACACCAACAGCTCGGTGCTTAGGGATAATCACACCAGAGACATTGGTCGCATCGGCTGTCCTCAAAATAGAACCTAAATTATGTGGGTCCGTCAGACCATCTAGGATAAGAAGAAGAGGATTGTCCTCATGAGCCACTTTTTGTAGCAAGCTATCAACCTCTGTATAGGCAAAAGCAGACACACGTAGGACAAAGCCTTGGTGAACACCACCCTCGCTGAGCTCTGTCAGCTCTTTTTTGGGCACCCAAGAGATACCAACTTTTTTCTCAGCGGCTAGTTGCTTCATCTCCTTGACAGCTTGTCCTTTTAAATCATCTTGAATATAGAGTTTATTGCCAGTATTGGCACGAAGACGCTCAGCTACTGCATGACGTCCATATACGATATCATTTGTTTCCATATTTTTATTATATCACAAATCAAGCTTGTTCTAGACCTTTAGTTCTCATAAAAAACCTAGTTAGCTTTAACTAGGTTAGTCTTTATGTTCGATACAGTCAATACACCATGCTATCAAAGTCTCCAAGCGACTAATCTCACCACGCATATGGAGATAGCCAATCACAGCCTCAAAGCCTGTGGACATACGATAGGTGATGATGTCTGCGTTTTTAGCTTTGGTATGACTAGTCGCGTTGCGTCCTCGCTTGTAGATAAGCTCTTCTTCTGCTGTCAACAACTCCTTTTCTAACCACTTAGTAACTAGAAAAGCTTGCGCTTTAGCTGATACATACTTAGTCGCCGCTTGATGCAGTTTGTTGGGTTTTGTCAACCCTTGAAAAATCAGATGACGACGGATATACATCGAATAAACAGCATCTCCTTCAAAAGCTAGGGCAATGCCATTGATGAGATTGACGTCAACCTTAGTCACGTGTCCACCTCACACCATCTTTTGTATCTAATAAGTGAATACCCTTTTGAGCCAATTCATCACGAATAGCATCAGCTTTTTCAAAGTCACGCTGACGCCTTGCCTCTTGACGCTCCATGATTTTCGCCTCAATAGCTGCCTCTAAAATATCGTCTTCAAAGACGATACCAAATACAGACAACATGTCAGCAAAGACACGCTTGACTTGCTCACTATAGTGCCCTGAGTTGATCCATTTGGCAAACTCAAAGACAACTGTAATGCCGTTGGCTGTGTTAAAATCATCATCCATCGCTAGCTCAAAATCAGCTACAAACTGCTCCAAATCAGCCTCATCACTAGCTTCTTGTATAGGTAAGCGATAGGTGTTTTTTAAATATTTCAGATTGCGCTGTGCATCCTGTAATGCCTTCTCCGTAAAATTGATAGGCTTTCTGTATTGTTGAGTAGCTAAGAAAAAGCGGATAATCTGTGGGTCAACACTTTCTAAAAGCTCATGGACTGTGACAAAATTGCCCAAAGACTTAGACATCTTCTCATTATCCACATTGACAAAGCCATTGTGCATCCAATAATTGGCAAAAGGCTTACCTGTCTTGGCTTCTGACTGCGCGATTTCATTGGTGTGGTGGGGAAATTCTAGGTCAGCACCACCTCCGTGAATGTCAATGGTATCCCCTAAGAGAGTAGTCGCCATAACAGAGCATTCGATATGCCAGCCAGGACGTCCCAAGCCCCAAGGACTATCCCAGGAGACTTCGCCTTCTTTGGCTTGTTTCCATAGCGCAAAATCAAGAGGGTCTTCCTTGAGAGCCGTCTCGCTATCAACACGACCGCTAGCACCAATCTCGAGGTCTTTCAAGGTTTTATTAGCCAAGCGCCCATAGTTTGATGATTTGGCAACTCTAAAATAGACATCACCCTCACTTTGATAAGCATATCCTTTAGCTATCAACTCCTCAATAAAGCTGATAATGTCGTCCATATAGTCAATAACACGAGGATTTTGTGTCGCAGATTTAACCCCTAACGCTTTGACGTCATCTAAAAAGGCTGCGATAAACTTATCTGAAAAATCCTTAGTGGACATTCCAGCTTCTCTAGCGCCTTTAATAATCTTATCATCTACATCGGTAAAATTAGAGATATAGATAACCTTATAGCCGCGATATTCTAAATAACGACGAATGGTATCAAAAGCAACTACAGACCTTGCATTGCCCACGTGGATATAGTTGTAAACCGTTGGTCCACAGACATACATCTTGACTTCCTTTTCTTTAATAGGCTTAAAGTCTCTTAGACTTCTAGTCATCGTATCGTATATTTTTATCATCTTGACTTCTTTCTAATCATTGTCTAAAGGTGTGATGAATGCAGGCTCTCGTCACGTAAGTCCTCTAATTTTGAGCTATAATAGCGAGACTCACGCTCTTCTTCTATCTGATGAATAGCAGATGCATCTTTTTGACCGTGCACTCGCACCACTTTTGCTGGAATCCCAACAACCGTCACATCCGCAGGGACATCTGAGACCACAACAGCTGCAGCACCTACCTTGGCATTTTCACCAATTTCAATCGGACCGATAATCTGTGAATGCGCTGAAATCAGAGCGCCCTTACGGACTGTTGGATGACGTTTGCCTGTGTCTTTACCTGTGCCACCAAGGGTCACTCCGTGATAAAGCATAACTCCTTTTTCAACAACAGCTGTCTCTCCAATAACTAAGCCTGAACCGTGGTCAATAAAGACACCAGCTGCAATCTGAGCGCCAGGGTGAATCTCGATTTGGGTCCAAAATCGCCAAAATTGGCTGTGCATACGTGCTAGGAGTTTAAAGCCACGTTTCCATAAAAAGTGTGATAGACGGTGCGCTAGCAAAGCTTTGACACCAGGATAGGCTAGAAGTACTTCAAGAGATGTCCTTGCTGCTGGGTCATTTTCTTTGACGACTGCTATGGTCTCTCTAAACCAGCCCATAGTTCACCTCACTCGCTATCTATGTCTGACCAGTCCACCAAAATTTGCTGTTCATCAAAAGGATTGATAGCAACACCAAATGTCTCTTCCAAATCATCCTCACCATTTCGTGGACGGTAAATATCATTGATACGCCAAGTCACTACAACACCTTGATTGGCTCTAAAAGAGCCCCCAAAATCATCATTATTGTACCATTTAGCAAAGCTATCAAGACTTGAGAATGCAGGCACATAACTTTTACCTTCAGGTGTCATCATGGTCGGAAAGAAACGCTCAAAGCGATCCTCACTCTTAGGAATCACATATACAGGCACCAAATACATCTTGTCCATAATATCGGCATCTGTATTTTCCTCAGTCATCAACGTGTTGACAATGCCTGTCATTTGATTGATAAACGGTAGTAATTCAGCATTAGCAAAAACAAGGCTACTTTCAGCGTCTTCTTGGTTGGGATTAAAGGCTAGGCCTTGATAGCCCTGCGCAATCTCTTCTTCCAACACATCAAAAGCGATACGCTCTTCAAAAGCTATTTTTCTAGCCTTTTTAGTCGCTTTTTTGAAAGCTTCTAAGCTAGCTGCTGTCGAAAAGACAGGGGTAACGCTCTGCCCGTCAATCGTAATAGCATAAGCTTTTTTAGGGGCAAGGACAGTCATGGTATGAAAGGCATCCACAAAAGCAATCCCATTTAGAAAATGCGCTGGGTCTTTGATAAATGCTCTCAGACGAAAATCAAATTCGGTAAATTTACTCATGCGTCTCTCCTTTAACATCTTCCTCTGCTTTGATTGGTTTTGGTCGAGGAAGCAATGCTTTCATCGAAGCATCCACACGTCCTTTCTCATCGACCTTGATGATTTTGACATCAACTTCTTCGCCGACTTCTAAGACATCAGCCACATTAGCCGTACGTGTCCAAGCAATCTCTGATACGTGAACCAAAGCATCTGTCTTATCAAAAAGATTGACAAAAGCTCCAAATCGTTCAATACGCACGACCTTAGCACGATAGACCTCACCCACCTTAGCTTCACGCACTAGGCTAGTAATGATGTCTTTAGCTCGGTTGATAGCTGCTTGATCACTTGAGTAAATAAAGACATTGCCTTCTTCATCAATATCAATCTTAACGCCTGTCTCATCGATGATTTTATCAATGGTCTCGCCACCTTTTCCGATGACAACCTTAATCTTATCTACATCAATCTTAATGGTGTCAATCTTAGGTGCTGTTGGCGCTAACTCCTGACGTGGCTCAGGGATAGCTGTCTCTAAGACATCTAAAATCTCAAAACGAGCTTTTTTGGCTTGTGCTAGGGCTTCTTCTAAAATCTGTGGCGTGATACCTTTGATTTTAATATCCATCTGAAGGGCTGTAATCCCTTGACGAGTCCCTGCCACCTTAAAGTCCATATCACCAAAATGATCTTCTAAGCCTTGAATATCTGTCAAAATCGTGTAATCTGTCCCATCTGAAATCAAGCCCATAGCAATACCAGCAACAGGTGCTTTAATAGGCACCCCACCTGCCATGAGGGCTAGTGTGCCCGCACAGATAGAGGCTTGTGAAGACGAACCATTTGACTCCAATACTTCAGCAACAAGGCGAATGGCATATGGAAACTCCTCAAGACTTGGCAATACCTGCTCGAGCGCTCGCTCACCAAGCGCTCCATGGCCAATCTCACGACGTCCTGGTGCTCCGTAACGCCCTGTCTCCCCAACAGAGTATTGTGGGAAATTGTAGTGGTGTAAGAAGCGTTTTTTATACTCATCTTCTAAACCATCAACAATCTGAGTCTCCCCCATAGGCGCCAAGGTCAAAACTGACAATGCCTGGGTCTGACCACGAGTAAAGAGACCTGAGCCATGTACCTTCGGCAGAAAGTCTATCTCTGCCTCCAAAGGACGAATCTCATCTATACGACGCCCATCAGGACGAATCTTGTCTTGCGTGATCAAGCGTCTCACCTCAGCATGCTCCATCTGCTCTAAGATTTCAGCAACATCACGCATGATACGCTCAGCATCCTCATGCTCACTAAAGCGATCCTGATAATGCTCTGTTGCGGCTTCTTTGACCTCTTCTGTCGCTTTTTCGCGTGCTTTTTTCTCCTCGACTTGAACCGCTTTTTTCAAGGCCTCATTATACTGACCAATAATCTCTGCTTCTAGGTCTTTATCAACCTCAAGCAGCTCGACATCTGCCTTTTCTTTCCCAACGCTAGCTACGATTTCTTCTTGAAAAGCAATCAATTCACAAATCGCTTGGTGTCCCTTTAGCAAAGCCTCTAACATAATGTCTTCTAAGAGCTCCTTAGCCCCAGACTCTACCATGTTGATAGCCTCTTTACTACCTGCTACGGTCAACTCCAAAGCAGACCCTTCTTTTTCAGCTTTAGAAGGATTGATGCTAAAGCTACCGTCTTGATAAGCTACCTGAACCCCTGCAATCGGTCCTGAAAAAGGAATATCAGAGATAGACAAGGCTAGAGAGCTTCCAAACATAGCTGCCATAGGGGCACTAGCATCCTCATCGTAGGACAAGACAGTATTGATGATCTGTACTTCATTACGAAAGCCCTCGTCAAACATGGGACGAATAGGACGGTCAATCAAACGTGCTGTCAGCGTCGCATCCGTCGAAGGACGTCCTTCACGCTTGTTAAAGCCTCCTGGAAATTTACCAGCAGCATACATTTTTTCCTCATAATTGACTTGCAGAGGGAAAAAGTCCCCTGTTGCCATTTTTTTAGACATCACTGCCGCAGATAAAACGGTTGACTCTCCGTAGCGAATCAGGCAAGCGCCGTTGGCTTGTTTGGCTACCTGACCAATTTCAACACGAAGCGGCTTACCAGCAAAAGTCGTTTCAAAGACGTGTTTTGACATAAGATTCTCCAACTTTTCAAATTTTAAAACATGATAACGTGTTTTCTACAAAATTCAAGAAAGGAGGCTACTTTCCTCAACTTTGCATAAAACAACGTATCGTGCTTATTTTACCATATTTAGCGCTAAATGTTTAGCATTAAAAATGGCTTTGAACGCAAAAAAGAGCAACCCACAGGTTGCTCTTTGATTTGAGATTAACGACGAAGACCAAGTGATTTGATCAATTCGCGGTAACGGTTAACGTCTGTACGACGAAGGTATGCCAAAAGGTTACGACGGTGACCGATTTTTTTCATCAATCCACGGTATGTTGCGTGGTCTTTTTTGTGTTGTTTGATGTGATCGTTAAGGTGGTTGATTTCCCAAGTAAGAACTGCTACTTGAACTTCAACTGAACCTGTGTCACCTTCGTGACGTGCGTATTGTGCAATAATTTCGTTTTTCTTCTCTTTTGAGATTGCCATTAGAATTCTCCTTTGTATATACTGCTCTATCCGAGTCCTAGGTCGGCAGTCCTAAAACCAAGAAAGAGTGTGTCTGCTAGACTCTTTTATTCTATCAAAAGGCTTAGGCTTTGTCAAAACTTTTCCCATCCAAAAAAATCAGCTAGATATCTAGCTGATTTTTCCTAAAGACTAAAGCATAAGGCTAGTCTTTATCGGCTTGTTTTTTCTTTTTCTTGCCAAGCATCGCTGCTCCAAAGAGGGTACCTAGCCCTAAAAGTCCTACGTTAGACGTTTCGTCACCTGTATTTGGCAATTGATGGTTGCCTTTTGTTTGAGCTCTTGCACTAGCCTTAACCACAGGTGTTACTTGTGGTGTTAGAGAGGTCATCTCTCTAGGCGTTTGACTAGTGGACTCAGAGGTTGACATGACATTAGAGTTATGTGAGGACTCTGAACTACTCATTGATTCAGACAAGCTGACACTTTCGCTTTGCGTGTGGCTAGCTGAGTCGGTGTGGCTTACTGACTCACTTGTCGATACAGAAGCGCTTTGAGATTCAGTGTAGCTTTGGCTCTCAGAACTTGTTGTACTTTCTGAGGTGCTTTGACTTTGCGTATGACTAGCTGAGTCGGTATGGCTTACTGACTCACTTGTCGATACAGAGGCACTTTGAGATTCAGTGTAGCTTTGGCTCTCAGAACTTGTTGTACTTTCTGAGACGCTTTCGCTTTGCGTGTGGCTAGCTGAGTCGGTGTGACTTACTGACTCACTTATCGATACAGAAGCGCTTTGAGACTCAGTGTAGCTGTGACTCTCAGAATTTGTTGTACTTTCTGAGGTGCTTTCGCTTTGCGTGTGACTGGCTGAGTCGGACATTGAGAAGGACTCACTACCAGATTGACTCTCAGAGTCTGACGGGATGACAATGTCAATGATGTCTGAAATAGACGTTGACTCAGTATAAGACTCGGAAACCGATTCAAAGGTCGATTCAAATACAGATTCTGAAAGGGACTCTGATACAGATTCACTAATTGATTCTGAAACGGACTCGCTCACGGATTCTGAAATGGATTCTGACACTGATTCACTTACAGACTCAGAGATTGATTCTGAAACTGATTCACTTACGGATTCTGAGATAGATTCAGAGACGGACTCGCTCACGGATTCGGAGATGGATTCTGAAACAGACTCACTGATTGATTCAGAGATAGATTCCGATACGGACTCACTCACGGATTCGGAGATAGACTCAGACACGGATTCTGAAGTGGATTCAGACACTGATTCGCTCACGGATTCAGAAATTGACTCTGAAACAGATTCGCTCAATGATTCAGAAATTGACTCTGAAACGGATTCGCTGATTGATTCAGAGATAGATTCCGATACGGACTCACTCACGGATTCGGAGATAGACTCAGACACGGATTCTGAAGTGGATTCAGACACTGATTCGCTCACGGATTCAGAAATTGACTCTGAAACAGATTCGCTCAATGATTCAGAAATTGACTCTGAAACGGATTCGCTGATTGATTCAGAGATAGATTCAGACACAGACTCGCTCAAGGACTCTGAGACGGATTCGCTTACTGACTCAGAGATGGATTCACTTACCGATTCTGAAATTGATTCCGATACAGATTCGCTCACGGACTCTGAGATGGACTCGGAAACTGATTCGCTTACTGACTCAGAGATAGATTCAGATACTGATTCGCTTACTGATTCTGAGATGGACTCGGAAACTGATTCGCTCAAGGATTCTGAGATGGACTCTGATACCGATTCGCTCACAGACTCTGAAATGGACTCTGAAACGGATTCTGAGATAGATTCAGAGACGGATTCACTTACCGATTCCGAAATGGATTCTGACACGGATTCGCTGATTGATTCTGAAATCGACTCTGATACTGACTCACTCAATGATTCCGAAATAGATTCAGAAACGGACTCGCTCACAGACTCTGAAATGGATTCTGAGACGGATTCACTAATTGATTCTGATACCGATTCACTTACCGATTCTGAAATTGATTCCGATACAGATTCGCTCACGGACTCTGAGATCGACTCTGAAACGGATTCGCTTACTGACTCAGAGATAGATTCAGATACTGATTCGCTTACTGATTCTGAGATGGACTCGGAAACTGATTCGCTTACTGATTCTGAGATCGACTCTGAAACGGATTCGCTCAAGGATTCTGAGATGGACTCTGATACCGATTCGCTCACAGACTCTGAAATTGACTCTGACACGGATTCGCTCAAGGATTCTGAGATAGATTCAGATACAGATTCGCTCACGGACTCTGAGATGGACTCGGAAACTGATTCGCTTACTGACTCAGAGATAGATTCAGATACTGATTCGCTTACTGATTCTGAGATTGACTCGGAAACTGATTCGCTTACTGATTCTGAGATCGACTCTGAAACGGATTCGCTCAAGGATTCTGAGATGGACTCTGATACCGATTCGCTTACTGATTCCGAAATGGACTCTGATACCGATTCGCTCAAGGATTCTGAGATAGATTCAGATACTGATTCGCTCACAGATTCCGAAATGGACTCTGAAACAGACTCGCTCAAGGATTCCGAGATGGATTCTGAGACGGACTCGCTCAAGGATTCTGAAATTGACTCAGACACGGATTCACTTACCGATTCTGAAATTGATTCCGATACAGATTCGCTCACGGACTCTGAGATGGACTCGGAAACTGATTCGCTTACTGACTCAGAGATAGATTCAGATACTGATTCGCTCACAGATTCCGAAATGGACTCTGAAACAGACTCGCTCAAGGATTCCGAGATGGATTCTGAGACGGATTCACTTACTGATTCCGAAATAGATTCTGAGATAGATTCTGAGACGGATTCACTTACCGATTCCGAAATGGATTCTGACACGGATTCGCTGATTGATTCTGAAATCGACTCTGATACTGACTCACTCAATGATTCCGAAATAGATTCAGAAACGGACTCGCTCACAGACTCTGAAATGGATTCTGAGACGGATTCACTAATTGATTCTGAAATTGACTCTGATACCGATTCACTTACTGATTCCGAAATGGACTCTGATACCGATTCGCTCAAGGACTCTGAAATTGACTCAGAAATAGACTCGCTCAAGGACTCTGAGACGGATTCGCTTACTGACTCAGAGATGGATTCACTTACCGATTCTGAAATTGATTCCGATACAGATTCGCTCACGGACTCTGAGATGGACTCGGATACTGATTCGCTTACTGACTCAGAGATAGATTCAGATACTGATTCGCTTACTGATTCTGAGATTGACTCGGAAACTGATTCGCTTACTGATTCTGAGATCGACTCTGAAACGGATTCTGAAACTGATTCGCTGACTGACTCTGAGATAGATTCTGAGACAGACTCAC
>NZ_JBLBUC010000031.1:0-14757 GCF_047290665.1 Streptococcus lishijunsis
CATCACTTAAGAAAAACACTTTATAAAATGTGTACAGAAAAGTGTTGCCTTTTCAATACTACTTAATCACAAAAAAACAAGTCTGTTATTGAAAACGTTTTTATGATATAATAAAGGAGTTATTACTAAAAACTGGTTACGCTTCATCATCTGAAAAAGGTAGTTGTTAGTGCAATTACCTTTTTATCATCATACTGCTTATTTTATAGGCGCCATATAGAGGCGAATAGATAAGATTAAACTAAGTAATAACAATACTAAGAGAACACTACCAACCACCGCATCAGATATACTAGTATTCACCCCCATTACTATAAAGGAAGCAAAAGGAATCGTTAAAGTAATCAAAGTACTATAAATGCTAAACATAGCATTTTGATTGCCTTTAGGTGTGACTCTTAAGATTAGGCTAGTGATTTTAGGATTTGATACACTGGATAGGTAGCCAATCACAGCAGCTAAAACTAGGAGTAACCATTTATTTTGTAACCAAAATAAATTATACACAAAGAAGATAGTCGCTACAATCTCCATCATTGTATTCGTTGTAAGAGAGCATTTTTTGACAACAGCTAAAGGAGCTATCGAGCCCAAAATCATAGCTAAAACCTCAGCCAATTCAACACTTGAAATGGTAAAAGCTAGATTACCAAACCATAAACTATGATTCTTAACAAGAAGGATTAAAATCAGTGAAAAAACAGAGGACGAGATAAAATTCATTAGTAAAAATAAGAACACATAATTGGATAGCTCTTTTAGCTTGACTAAAAGTTTTAAATTACGCCAAGTCTCTCGCCCAAATCGTTTGATTTCTCTGCCTAAATGAATACGAGCTGTTGGTTTGGATGCTTGTTCTTCAGGAAATGCAGTCTTAATCCTAAGCAGGAAACAGAAAGACAGGAAAAACACACTAGCATTAATCACACCGAATACAGCATAGTTGTCTTGTAGAATAACGATCAAAGTAGCTCCTAGCGTCTTCCCTATTAGATTCACAATTTGATAAAAACCATTTTGCAATCCGAGAGCTTGCGCTAATTCAGCCTCTTCCACGACTTGTTGATTGAGGGTCAGGGTTAAATAACCATTAAAATCGGCTAAGCCATCACTAACCACATTAATAACAACCACACAGAAAAATAGCCACCACTGATGAGGAAAAAGCGCTAGTATAGCAAACAACAAGTACATTAACGCCTGAAGTACCTTAGTTTTAAGTAAAAAATGATAAGGTCTTTTCACTTTATCTGATAGATAGCCAAACACAAATGAAAAGAAATAAGGAAGTGAGGTTACAGCAACCACAATACTGACCGCTAATTCAGGGTTTGGAAAAGTTGCCGCATATAAGACAAAAACCAAGTCAAATAATGTTTTTCCCAGCGTCGATAACGTATTAGAAAACAATAGCTGACGAAATAAACGATGTTGCCTAATAAATATCATAGTCCCTCCAGTAAATCAACAATAATAAAATCGTTACAATACTAATGAGAAAAGCTAAAGAACCTAATATCTCTACTCCAAACCATCGATAATGTTTCAACAAATACACAGATAAAAGTACTGTTGTCCAAAACCAAATATTGTGATATACACGCCCTTTTCATTTTTCATTAAGATACTCCCATTATTAACGACCACTATCATTAGTATAACGGAAATATACGACCAAGACAACCTGCTATATCTCTATAAACGCAAAAAAGCGATGATTAAAAATAATCATTCGCTTTTACCTATATTAGGTACAAAAAAGTTAAGACGGTAGCTCTGACTTCTGAAAGAGAGATGATGCCTATGGGCAAATCATCCAAATCTAACCAAACAAAGGAACTTTAGTCAACAGCCTTTGATGTAATTCATAAATAGAAACTTAATATCATAAAAATAGCGTCCCAACAAAAAATTAGATTTAGTATCTAACTTTTATTGGGACGCAGTTCAGGAAGTGTTTTTTATTTAGAATCAATATTTACCGTTCATCTGTCGTTAATTGGGCATGTTGAACACAATAAAGGGCTATCAATGTCATCGTAATAGCTAAACTAACAGTTATGATGACATTGGCATACTGGGATGTCGCAAAACTCATGTCTCTCAAGGCATTTAATTGGTACGTTAAAGGATTGATATATGATACCGCTCTGATAATCATCGGAGCCTTATCAAAACTAAAAAATATCGGTGCTGTAAAGGAAACGGGCAATAACAGTGTATTTAAAATCATGTCTCTGACTTTATAAGAGCTCACTCTCAAGGAAATAATTGTCCCTACTGAAAACCAAAACAACATCATCAAAATGGCTATCAAGAGTATTATCACAAACTCACCAATAGAAAAGTAATCTTTCCAAAAAAGAGAAATCACATAAAGGACTATGAGCTGTAATAAAAAGCTAAATAAAGGAAACGATAACTTTCCAATGGTATAAGCTAGTGGGCTAACTCCCTTAAAGTATTTAAAGGCTAATAGTCCCCATTTTCTATCAAGTATAATCCTATAGACGGATTGCCCCATTTGGCTATAGACAATGAGACCAACAATACCAATAAAGGAAAATTTTAAAAAGGGGACCTCTTGATTAGCATAAGTAATGTTACCAAAGGTTGAAGAAATTCCCATAGAATAAAAGAGAAAATACAATATCGGTCCCAATAATTGACTGTAAATCAAGTGTTTGTTAGTGACTAAAGCACGATACTCGATGTATCCAACGCGGTAAATAGAGGACAACAAATGAGACTTTTGACTGTTATAACTCAGATTTTTCATATGCTCGCCTCCCTTATCCTTGTAATTGGATGATTTCTTTCAAACGACAACTTTTCTGCTCGATACCTGTAATCCTAACGTGATTATCAAGAAGTATGCAAAGCAGATGATTAAGCTTTTCTAAATCACTAATGTCAACACGTAAAGGATGCCAGTCTAACACATGACATGTTTGCGTCAACTGTACTTTAGTCGCTTCAGGTATATGCCCCTCATAGCTAATATAGTATTCACTTGAGCGATTATAGCGTTTCACAAAATCATTTATTAACCCAAAGAATTGGAGCTGCCCATCCTCGATGTACAATACCTTGTTACAATACTGCTCTAACATATCTAAATCATGTGACGAAATAAGGCATATCTTACCAGCTCGTGTCTGACGACTGAGTTGGTCTAATATCTTTTCAGACGTTATCACATCTAAGCTAGCTGTTGGCTCGTCTAAAATCAATATCTCTGCATTAGATACCAACTGTCTAGCTAGTTGGACACGCTGTAGCTGCCCTCCTGATAAATCAGTTGGGTCTTCGTTTTCTTTTCCAGCTAGTCCTATCTTCTTCAAAATCGCCATAGTATCCTTTTTAGGATGACGACTACCAGAAAAGAGAGCGCCCATATAAACATTATCAAAGACGGTCAAATACCAGTCAATAGCTTGACTTTGTGGCGTAAAAGAGATATCTTTTGCTGATAAGTGATCACTTATCAAAACCTCTCCTGTAACAGCTGGTAAAATCCCTAACACGGTATTGATTAAAGTACTTTTCCCAGCCCCACTTTTACCGATAATCGCTAAAAAATCACCACTTTCTAACGCAAAGGAAACATCATGGATGCCCTCTCCATTTTCATAAACATAGGACAAGTGGTTAACAACCAATTCATTTTTCATCAAAATCCTCCTAAATCATAGGCACACCTCTTAGTTGAGTCTCTACGCTCAACTATCCTTTCTTATAAGATATCCTTGTCTTCGTATAGTAGCATCAAATTAACCTCTTTCATGCTTAATCTGAACTTACTGTCAGCCCTTCTAGCTCCAAAAAAGTGACAACTGACAATAAATCACTTCAATTATATCAAAAAAACGGACAAATGCCCCAATCAAGGTCATCTATCTGTTTCACTATGAGTTAAAAAATTACCAAGAAGGGTTAGATTGCCTTAATGACCTATATCAGAATAAGCCATATAGTAAGTTGTCGTCTGACCACCTTCAGTAACAGTGAAAGTGTACCACTCTCTTTCCAGACAAATACCCGCTATTCCTGTATCTCGCTGATAAGCTTATTGATGCTGTGTTTTATCTCATCTAGGGGAGCGATGAACCATTCGGTAATGGAGATAGTTTTTCCTGTTGGAGAGGTGGTGGTGAGCTCGACTCGCTTGTTGGCAAAGACATCATGCAGGTATTTCTCTACCTTTCTTGCTGAGATATTTTGAATCTCAAATGTAGCTTTACGAACCACTGGGGCATAAAGGTAGGTGGCTTCATTTTGGGTATTGGACAGCCTTTGGTTAATATCTGAGGCAACTCCGATTTTATACAGGTTAGGGATATTGAGCAAATCAGGGTCTTCTCCCGCATAGCTGACAACATAAATATAGCCTGTCGTCTGATAGACTGCCTCTTCTTCTCCTAATAGCCTTATATCATCTATACGCTCGCTCACTAAGCGTCCTGAGCGTTTTGTGTCATATAGAGAGGAAATCAAGCTCAATAACCAAATGTGATTTTCCGTCCCATTTTCATAAACCGTATGTACTTTAAGCCGACGATTGGTTGACTCAGACACTTCTTGACCCGTCTCGGGGTCATAAAGCTTAGCGACATAGAGCATAACACCATTATCAATATAAAAATTACCTTGCTTGATAGGGCTTTTCTGACTAATCTCAGCCTCTGAAATCTTCTTTATCTGACGCTGACCACTGGCAATATCACTATGGACTTGCTCAAACAAGCGCTTATAACTCTCAAATCCTGTCCGCATACGCTTACGACTACTCGATGTGCTAGCGGCTCGAACAGTGCCTTGATAGCGGCTCACGTCAAAAAGCTTAGCCTCTACCTCAAAGTCAGAAAATAAACTGTCATCTTGTAAAATATCCTCTAAATCCATCACGCTATCACTCTCCTAACAAGCCTAGCTCATCATAAGGACGCACCAAAGCTTTTCTATCCTCATTCGAACGAATCGCATTCAAAACACTGAATAACTTCCTCTCTTGGATTTGAGTCGTTTTTTGTGGCTCTCTTCCATGCTCTTTCACCCACTCTGTGACTTCCAAAAATTTGTTGATGTCAGGGTCTCTTCTCTCCACTTTTTCCTCTTTGATACCTGCTACTAGGCTATCAAAAGCCTCATCAGAAAAAACCTCATCTAAACTTGAAAAGGTCTCAAGCATGATTACCTCCTTGACGTTCACGTCTCAGCTCGGCTAATTTTGCCAAAGCAAAGTAAAGACGCTCTTCTTCGGGATTATTGGCATTTCGCTTTGGAGAGCGTCCATGCTCCTCTTTAAAAGCTTTAATCTGAGGGTAGAGCATACACAGCTCATCCTTTGTAAAGTCGACTTTTTTAGCATCGAAAATCCTTGCAATCAGACTAAGCATGTCCTTGTTAACATCGTGAGACATCACCTCATAAGCCCTTTGAAAAGGATTGACCTTATCAATCAAATCAATACTAAGCTCATCGATGTTAATAAATCTATCGGCTATCTTGAGCAGTTGCCTATTATCCTTATCACGCTTAGCTTGTGACACGGTAAAATCAGACACGACGTGCTGGCGAACTTCCTCAAGCTCTGTTGCACTCAATTCTGGATGGATAGTCGCAATCACTCGTGGAACCAACTGTTTAGTGATAATCCGACTATCGGCATTAGAGGCAATTGCTGCCTGTACCGCATCGTCCTGCAGGATAGACGCTTTCAGCTCCATCATATCCTGCTCGATGATTTTTTGCGTGCGCTCGGTAGAAGGCTTAGCCAAGCCTTTGATGTAAATCTCAGCACCACTTGCTTTCTGCTTCTCACTTTCTCTTGTCTTAAACTTAAAAGATGGTGCGAGGACATTTTCCATGAGAAGACTAGCAGTGATAGCTTTCATGATATTGTTGACCGCAAACTGTACTTCATCGCTTTGGGCATCAGGCTCTGCGATAAGGTTGGTAAATTGGGCTTTGGTTTTATTAGGACTGTCACGAGTGACACGTCCAATAATCTGCACAACCTCTGTCAATGAGGAGCGATAGCCGATGGTCAGAGCGTATTCGGCAAAGGGCCAATCAAAGCCCTCTTTTGCCATGCCCAGTGCGATAATCATATCTAAATCCTCGAGCTTATCCATCTTTGCTAGGTAGCTACTGACCTTGTCACGACCGTCTTCAGTCACAAGGTCAGCCATTTTCAACTCCTTGCCTGCCTTTGTGCGTAGATGAATGATACCATCATCATCTTTATATTCCCAAGTCCCTAGGCAATCCAATATCTCATCAACCTCCCCATACTTATCACTGGTTGATTCGCCAGAATTGATATTAGGGATATGGATAATGGTCTTTTTATCAATAAACTCGTCTACAAAGTCTGGCAGTGCCTCCATATAGCGCCCACGGTAAAACTTATAATCCATAGCAAAGGATTTGAGGTATTGATAGCCTTCTAACTGCTCATAATAGGTGTAAGTCACACGCTCAAAGCGTGCCTCATCAGCAGGGTCTAAGATAGACACACTGTCACCACGAAAATAAGAGCCTGTCATGGCAAAGACGTGTGCCGTCGAATGCTGCAAGACATCTCGCAGGAGAGTCCCCAAGACAGAGCTATCATCTTGTGAGACATGGTGAAATTCATCAATAGCCAGCATACAGTCGTCAAAATAACTGGTATCTAGGTACTCATAAGCATAGCGAAGAGTAGCATGCGTCGTAATCAAGACAGTATCTGTCTCATCATCAGATGTCATAAAACGGCGAAAACTAGCCACCTTACTTTTTGCCGTACCTGATGTCGTCAGGTTGTTTTCTTCCTTGACCTCCCAATCCCAATAATAGCCAAACTCAGTTAGCTTAGTCGGTCGAAAGGACTTGCCAATAGACCTCTCAGGCACAGCGATAATGGCTTTTTTCAAGCCCTGTCTGTGTAGCTTATCCAAAGCCACAAACATCAGCGCCCGTGACTTACCAGACGCTGGGGGTGCCTTGACCAAGAGATGCTGACTATCTCTCTTTTGATAGACACGCTCTTGCATCTCACGCATACCAAGCTCATTGGTATTGACACTGCTTTCCTTTTGCCCATAGGTCACTTCAAAATACTGACTCATGACTTTTTCATCTCCTTATAGCGTTTTAGTAAATGGCTGAGGCGCTCTTCGTCGCTGGTAAATGGCGTCTTCTTGTAGGCGCGCTCTACGATACCGTCTAGCTTCTCATGTGCGTCCCGTAGCGCTTGTGGCATGGTATCACGGTGGTAAAGCGTCGCCAAAGTCCCACCCAGCTCCTCACGCAAGTCAAGGATTTCAAAGACTTTCTCTTCGATTTGGTTTTTACGCTGAGTCGATAAAGCAGGCACAGGAAAGGTATTGTACACCAAACCTGCTGAATAACGATAATCCGTTTTCAACTTACCACCAATAGCACGTAACCAGGTCATATGCAGACGCGACATGAGTAGACCAAGAAGGTAGATAGGCGCATTGTAAACAACCATCGCAGCATCAGAAATAATAGTATCTTCACCAACAAAGCCCATCGGAACATAATCTCGATTTTCAGATGAGACACGTGGAACTAAAAGCTGAACAAACTCCTCCGCCCCAGATTTTTTGAAGGTGGCATAAGCAGAATCCCATCTATTACGTTCAGCAAAAGCATATGGACGTTCCGCAGCTTTTCTAGTATCCTTCTTTCTACTCTTTAGACGCTTCATCTCTACTGATGTTACTCTCCCATTAATTTCAGGATTATCTTTAATAGACTCATATTCAATAGAATTCAGCCAGAATACATACCTTTCTCTACCATTAATGTACTCCTCACTACCGATATATCTCTTTATGAAAGGTTGTAATTCAGGGTTTTTAAAAATAATGTCCTCGCGCTCATTCCAATCTGAAATGATAAGGTTACCACCATCACGAGGCATATTACCAAATACCATTTTAGGCATATTAGACAACACTTTACGGCTACTCTTAACAATAACCTCTTCTCCACTGGCTAAGTCAGGGTTAATATGTGGGACCTTCTGACAAATTTGTCGCTCATCAAAGAGATACTTGTCAGCTTTTTTATTGTGTTTATTGGCTATGCCTACAATCACCACAGTGACGCCTGCATTATTCGAAGCATTATTCCCCCACTTAAAGGAGGTATAAGCAAAATCAATCTCCATTTTGTGTAAGATAGGTTGCCATACAAAAGCTACTTGCTCCCCTTGAAAGATGGAATTAGTCGATACAAAGGCTAGTTTAGCATTAGCGCTATTGATAAATTCAATCCCTTTATAAAACCAACCTGCGACATAATCCATCTGTTTATATTTTAATGTCTCACCCACAGCTAACTTCATGTCTTCCTTCTGTATCTTATCTTGCAGTTTGGCTCCACGATACGGTGGATTGCCTATCAAGTAGATTTCATCTATTGGGCTATGAGGGACTACTTTGTCCCAATCAAGTCTGAGGGCATTGCCGTGGGTGATATTTCCTGCGTCTCGTAGAGGAAGCAGGGCTTGTTTCATGTTGATTTCTTCTTTAGCCTCGACGTTCATCTGGTGCTCTGCTATCCAGAGGGACAGGCGTGCCACCTCATGCGCAAAATCATCCAAGTCGATACCGTAAAACTGCGTTAGCTTAATCTGTGATTCTTCAAATAAATCGACATCATGCTTACCTGTCAAGTCTCGAAGCGTTTTGACGATTTTAATCTCTAAGCGTCGTAGCTCTTTATAGGTGATGATGAGAAAACTACCTGAGCCACAAGCTGGGTCGAAGAACTTTATCTGCGACAGGCGCTTACGAAGGGCTTTCAGCTCTTTCTCGTAAGCCTTACGATTGGCACTCTTGGTCTTAGCGGTCGTATCCTTATCTTCATTGTCGTTGATTTTAGCGACGATAGTCTCATAGCTAGCCGTCAAGTCATCGAGAAACAGGGGTTTGATGACTTTCATGATATTTTCCACAGAGGTATAGTGCATGCCAGAAGTAGAACGATGCTCACTACTAGCTACCGTCTGAATCATCGCACCTAAAATATCAGGGTTAATGTCGTTCCAGTTGAGCAACTCTCCTGCTTCTAAAATCAGCTTTCGTGTCTTTTTATCAAAGTCTAGAGTGATTTCAGAGTCCTTAAAGAGCTTGCCATTGACATAAGGAAAGTCCTTCAACCAAGCTTCTTGAGCGTCACGCATAGGGATATCCAAGCTCTTAAACATCTGATTAAAGAGGGCTTTTAAGTCGCTACCATCCTCACGAGACCGCGTTTTAATAGCCTTAGTAAAAATCCCTTTTGGCATGATTTCCGTATCTTCTGCAAAAAGCAAAAAGAGCAGGCGAATGAGAAAGAGATTAAATACTTTTTCTTCTTGACTACGGTCATCAAAGTGATTGATGTCTTTTAAGGCATCATAAAGACGTTCAAAACGCTCGGCTGCCTTGATGTCAGCTGGATTTTCCTTGGCATAGTCCACCTTTTCAATCCCATTCCACGCCAAAAAGAAATCCGCATAAGCAGGCAAATCCTCAAACGCAATCTGCAAAGTATCCTGCGTCTTGGTATCCTTACTAGCCCATTCCTCAAAATTCGTCACAATGATATAGCGAGGCTTAGACCTTCTATCCTTTAATAAGGTCTCAATCTCCGCCACACGTGCTACTGGCGACTTCGCCTTGCTGACAGTATCAAAATATAATTTATTTTTAATCTCTCTGCCATTTTCCTTTTTAAGACGTGTGATTGTCGATTTTGGGATATCATAAAAAGACAAGAACTCATAGATAAAAGACGACGGATTCACTCCCTCTTCAATCATCTGCTTCATCTTGTCTTCAATCATCACAATATCATTTTTTACCATGTCATCTCCCTCTAGTGACCTAACACAGTTGTATTAGTACAAAAGGAGGTTTTCATAGTGGCATACCCACCCTATCTCACGAAACACCTTGACCCATTTTCTAATCTATTTTTTTGTGATAGGACGCTTGTTGTTTGGGTTTGACTGTAAGTCAAACCCATGTTATACATAGTATAGCATGGGGATTTTAATTTTTTTCTAATGATTGAGGCTGTGAGCTTTCTATTGGCTCCAAAAATTGTTCATATCAAAACTAAAAAAGAGTTTAGGAAAAAGTCTTAAAAATAGAAAACAGCTTAGAATCAACGTTTTTAATTTGTGATTCTAAGCTGTTTTCATTTATTTAAATTTTTAAGAGGGAGAAGAGATTTTTAGTTTTTACCTAGCCTCATATGAAAATTTTGACTACGTTAAATATTTAATCTCACCAAAAATACTTTCGATATTTTCTAATATATCTCCTTGTATATCAGAAATATAAATCACATGAAGATTTATTCTTGCTCTTGAGCATGCTACATAAAGAAGATTACGAATTTCATTAAATCGTTCATCACCATCAGTTCGATTATCATAATTTTCAAAAAAATATTTACAATAATCCTTTTTCTTAGCAAAATTATCCTGTAGCACAACAACTACATTATCAAATTCAAGCCCCTTTGAACCATGTAGTGTGTAATAACTAATTTGCTCATTTCTTAAGTTATCAAAAATATAATTATACCACTTGATAAATTGAGAAACATCTAGCCTAAAAAAATCATCAATAATTGTCATTTCTCTTTCAGAGCTCTCCTCCGAATCTTGGGAATAGTAAAAATAACCATATGCTCTATTTTTGATATTCAATAAAATGTTTTCAGTAGTTTCATCTATTGAGAATATTTTTCTTAAAATCTCTTCCCCCGAGATTGGTTCTTGAATATTAACTATTCCATTCATACATTCATCAATTGTGAAAGTTGACAAGCTGATTTCTCTCAAACTAGCAATAAGCTGTTTCATCTTGCCAAATGTTATTGCAGATTTAGATGATATAAACTGAACAATTTCCTTCACAGTTGAATTAGAATCTGATGACCTTTGAATAAAGTCTATGAGAGTTAAAATCTCTCTTAAAAACCATCCCATCTGCTGTAAATTTTTCTGCAAAAATTCATTGGTCACATTATCATAGTTAGTACCACTAAATCGAGGAAATTTTTTTAAAACTGATGATAGCTCATCAAATCCTCTAGCCTTAGAAATATCATCATTTTTCATTAAAAGACAGGCTGTTTTATCGGTCAGACTATTTTCCTGTAAAAAAGTATCTAAGTTGAAATCATCACCCGCAACATAAAAATTATAAGAACCCATATCGAAATCAGTATATATAGATAGTTGTCCAAAATTATCGTTTCTAATTTTTTCAATCAGCTCTACTATTTGCTTTGAAGAACGGCGATTGAAGACTTTCTCAATACTCTTATACTCTTCTTTATTTGGGAGAACACCTACTCCAGAACCATAAATATTTTGTAACGAATCTCCAAAGAATCCTACAACAAAGTTTTTTTTAAGCATTGAGTATTCTCTAATGCTATCAATAATCCCAACTACTTTTTCATCCGTATCTTGATACTCATCAACTTAGACATACGGATACCGATCTGAAAACAATCTCTTTAATAAATTCTGACTCGTAATAATATTTTTACAATAAAGTAGCAACGTATCATGACTAATGACATAATTTTCAAGTTTATCTCGGTTCCGAATTGGATTATAGGTAATTTTTTTAGAGTTATTATCTTCAATTTCCAACAACGTTATTTCGAGCTTATACTTTCTATTAATATTCCTGACTAAGCTACTAAAGTTATTGACATTACTTAGATATGGTCTAAAGTAATCATCGTAACCTATAATCGTCTCTTTGAAATTTTTTGCAGGACTACTAGGTACACTGTAAAATATTTTTAGAAAGTCTTCATTACAAATATGCTCTTGAAACTCATTCTTAACCACACTGCTAGAAAGAGGATTTTCGTTTATCTTTTGTTCAATTACATAGAGTTCGTCAGTTATTTTATTCTTATGTTCTTTAGTCAGTAGCTCTTGCTGAATCGCAATAAATCCCCAAAGAAATTCATGAATTGTAGATACTACAACCGAAGTATTTTTTCCAAGTCGATCAAGAATCTCATTTTTTGCAGCATTAGTATAAGTAATACACAAGATTTTTTGATTACTTAACTTTAATTTTTCTCCCCTCGTCTTCAAAATATGCTCAATTGATTTTTGAAGTGCATAGGTCTTACCGGCTCCGGCACCAGCATCAAAACAAAAGCTCTCAAAATAATCTAAACATTTATTAATTTGTCGTTGAATGCCTAACTCTAGTTCTCTATTTTCTGGACTAATCGTATATGTCATCGTTTACTCCTTGAAATAATCACAAAGCGACTCTAAACCTAACTCAATATACTTGGGAAGTTTGAGATTAAAAGTATCATCAATTACAGATAGGTATACTAACCCTGTAGAAAATTTTGATTTCCCGTCAGATAATTTGACTTGATACATATAAGATTTGTCAGCTATTTCGGATGTTTCGTCAATATCTCCAAAATATCTCATTCTAGGATGTACATACTGTAAAAGTTTAATTAAAGATTTTTTATTTAGATTCTCATCATTGTTGTTTATAGCATTAGTTAAAATAATCGCTTCCTCAAAACTCGTAGCATAGTAGCCGTTTATTTTTCCTTGAGAATACATTGAAATATTTTTATAATTAACCACTAACTCATCTCTATTACTAATCATTTCAATTATCTTCGGGTTAATTTTATCATATTTCGCTTCTTTATCATTTAGCTCTTTTTTTATAAAATATTGCAAAGTACCATTTGTACTCAAAGAACTATCTTGACCAGTATATCTTTCAACTAAACTAGAAATATTAGATGGAATAATATCAGGTTCGGCATTTTCTTTTATATCAATTTTCTTTTCATCTTCAGCTCTTTTTAAATCCAAATCTGTAAAAACAACAGTTTTAAGCCCTAACAAATCTAATAAGCTAATGAACTGATGGGCGTACGCACCATCAATCCTATAAACTTTAATATGATGATTTTTCAAAATGGGATGCTTATCAATTTCATATCTGAGATAAGTTTCTTCAGAAACTCCCTCAACTAAAACAACCGCATCCGAAAAGAAAATATCTGAAACCTCTAGTCTTAAATATTTTTTGATATATTCATAAGTTTTTTTATCAATATCTCTACCAGATACTATCGCATCATCACTTATATTTTTTATGATATTATTTGCTCCTGCTTGACTTAGATAGCTAATATTATTTAGGGTATTTCCTGATTGAATCTTACTGTTTAAAATATGTGTTGAGTGAGTCGTGATTATAATTTGAAATGTATCTAGTTGTTGTTTTTTACCGAGTAAGGTAGCAATTGCTTTTGAAATATTTTTAATAAATAATTCTTGCATCTGAGGATGCATAAATGACTCTGGTTCTTCAATACAAAGAATGTTCACTGAACCATTAATATCCTTCTCGCTATATAACTCAATATAATCGACAATCTTTGCAATAATGACCATCAAATTTGTATATCCCATTCCAAACTGACTTTCAGGTATATTATTATTACCTTCTTGATACTCATAAATAATACTGTTTGCAAAAATCTTCTCTAAAGTTACATCTGGATGTAAATTCATCTTTAAATTCTTAGTTGACTCAATGCTAGATACTGCACTTTGAAGAATATTCTTTATATTAGTGTCAACCATATCCTTTACTTGATAATTAATATCACCAACTAAACTATCAATTGCTCTAATATCATTATTTTTTATATAAGTTGAAACTATTTTATTGTAAGCTTGTGAAAGTGTCTTGTCATTTTTAACCGTATTTGCTTCTACTGTTTCTACTTTTAGTAATGAAGATAAAGAAAATTCTTTAGCTGGTTCATCTCTTCCTAAAGGATAAAAATTTAATACAAAATAATTACCACTAAATAAACCTAAAAATTGTCGATATTGAAGTTCTTTCTTATAGTCCAAAAATTTAGCATCCTGCTGAACTACCTCTGAATAACTATTCTTAAGTTTAACAAGCTCTTCTGAGAAGGACTTAAAATCAGCAACTTCATACTTAATATTGATAGTTACTTCTGCAACCTCTTCGCTTTCATGACTTTCAACTGTTTCTATACCGCCTAAAATTAATATATCTTCGAAACTTGAAATCATATCATTTTCATCATCAATTCCTAGCTTCAGCTGAAACTCCATACTAGGGAACTTATCAATACTTTCTATCTCTTCTTTAGATTTACTATCAATATTTTCTTGATACCAATCTGATAACATTTTTAAATTAAAATCTGTATGCTTGAAAATATTTCTACTACCTGACTTGGTATTTTGTAGCGTATTCAATAATTTGACAATTGTACTTTTACCAGAATTATTTTTTCCTACAATTAATGATGAACTTTTTGAAATATACTGCTCTGTTATACCTATTTTTTTCGATTCATCTTCGGTTTCTGACATTTCTGGCCACTTACTATGGGCAAAATTAATGATCTGAACTTTTTCACCATATTTTCTATAATTTTTTACCATCAAACTTTTTAAATACATTCTATAGTTCCTCCTAATTATCTTTCATCACTAAAAAATTATTCAACCGCTCTTTCCCTGCCTTCAACATCTCTTCCTCAACCTTACTCCATTTCCCAAAGAGGCATTCTTGTAACACTTCTGATACGAAACCTTCATCAATTTCAGAATCGTAGATACAAGTCCTATCTCTTTGATAAATCTGAATCCGATCAAAAAGTTGCTCTCTTTCTAACTCCCTT
>NZ_JBLBUC010000032.1:0-13428 GCF_047290665.1 Streptococcus lishijunsis
TAGCTTCTAGTGAATTTTTGTTTTTTCACTGTCCACTATAAGGGGAGTATATCAAATAAAGTCATAGACTGACCATTCACTATTGTTTAGGTTTTGCCTGCTTCTAAGTAACAATCCTATACTCATCTTATCAGATTGAAAACGATTTTGCAAGATGAAATGAAGTTCAAATGACGATAAATGCCTGGCATATACATAATATGATTTTCTTGCTACAGACATTTTTTCAAAAGCCTTATAAAGACCATCTTCTTCAATATCATCCATTACCGTATCTGCCATGGAGAGAATCTCCGTTCCGCCATTTCCCATGGCTACACCAATGGCACAGTATTCCAGCATGGGAGTATCAATCTGAATATCATCAAAAGCTATGGTGTCCTCTTGCCTAGCTCCCACATGCTTCAGTAAAACATCGATTGCATGTGCCATATACACATTCTTCACACCCAAATCACCCACGACTTAACAAGACCCCCTACTTTATGACTTTGAGAATGAAAAAAGCAATGAGTACTTTCTATCGTCAGAAATGTCCTCACTACTAATCTAAATAGGTTTCATTTATACCGAAGGTTAGCTTTTTCTTTTTGTTCTTCAATAATGCTTAAAAAGGCATCAAATTCGTGTTTTAGTTGTTTTTCATAGGTCTTGTTGTTAAAGCTTAATTGGTCTAAAAAGATAGGAAAAGACCCTTTTTTATAAAGTTCTCCCTGGAAAAAGAAACGCTCAGTTCGTTTGTCAACAGATACTAGGGAAGAACGCCAACGGCTTTTACGGGTATGTGCGGGTTTCCAAGAAATTTTGAGCTGCTTATTATCATAAAAATACCATCCCATGAGATAAATTTTAGGTGTTTTAGCCTTCTCTTTATCCTGATAGGTACAAGAAACGGAGTAAACGTTGCCCCTATTAGTCTTGATAAAGGGGTGGAAATCACGGATACCTTCATAATCTTTTTTAGCAATTTTGGTGAAATGCTTATCTTTAGACACTTCTTTCTCATCAATGGTATAAGCATAGCGATAAGGATCATAGACAGCTGACACGTGCGGTCTGTGATACTGCTCTTCCATATCTTGAAACAGGTCAATATAACTATAATGCTTTAAAACATTAGCCAATTCAGCTCCTTTTTGAGTCTCATTTTGAGGCACTTCTAGGATATAGCAGGACTCCCAGTATGGACTAGGAACAGCCCCTAAGCCTACCAGAAGAGTCTCAGCGGATAAATGGCTGGCGCTAGCTAGACTATCTGCTTGACCATCAAGCGCTTCTGTATTGACAAATAGAACTTTGTCCTCAGCTTTGAAAGCGATGATATAGTTATCATTGTCTGATGACGTACTTTGTTGGGCTATTGGTATCTCATAAAAAAAGTGGAAAGGCGGTAATTGTAAAAGTTGTCCAAGTGTTTTCATAAGGTTAGTATAACAAAAAAATGATGTTTGAGCTAGAGCACTCGCAACATGAAACTGAGTCAGCCACTATTCGCTCAATTCTTTCTGGATGTGCTGTAAGTTGGTATCTAGACTTTCTTGTCCGATGGCTTTTTGAAGGAGATAGTCTATACGCTCAAACGTTCCTTTTGATAGTTTTTGATTGGCTTCTTCCTTTGCTCCTGTCATGAGATGAGTCAGTGTCTGAGGGGTAATCCCTAGTCCTACTTCTATATCTTCTTGAGCCAGTAAGCTTGCCGTAGTTTGGCTAGCCATGACGTCTTTTAAAACAGACATTCCAGAGGATTCTTTGACGAGCTCTTGCTGGATAGCTTTTGAGCTCGTTAATAAGGTGAGGAGTTCAAAGGCTAGTGACGGGTGCTTGCTTTTTGATGAAATGGCAAATAAGGAGGCTTCGACGCTAGTTGCATTGATAGAAGGCTTAGCTGCTGGCATGGGAATGCAGGTCCAAGAAAACTGCGAATATTTGGCCACGTGATAAGGATAGGGCATATAAGTGCGGTATTGAGCGAGGGACAACGGGTAAAAAGCGACTTTCCCTTGGTCAAAATCTTCCGATGTGACTTGGATTTTTCCCGATAAAGCTTCTAATTTTGCCATAAATGTCAAGGCTGAAGTCATCTCTGGCGTGACAAGATTGATCTGATGTTGCTCATCAAATAAAGAACCACCATAAGCTTTTAGAGCATCTTGCCAATGATAGCCTGTGATACCATACTGGTCGATAAGACCATCGCCATCTGTATCCTTGGTGACTTGCTGACAAATGCGGTAAAAATCCTCCAGTGTCCAATTATCTGTCGGCAGGTCAATGCCTTCCTTATCCAGTAAAGTTTTATTGACCGACATCATCATAGGATTAGCCTCAAAAGGCAGGGCAAAATAAGAGCCTTGATAGTTGCCAAGCGATAGCGCCACAGGGTAAAATGGTTCTGTCAGTTGAGATGACAGCTTATCATCTAATGATTTTAAGGCACCAATGGAATCCAACAAGCTAAAATCATCTTGTGGGACAATAAAGACATCCGGTTGCTTGCCTTGGACGATTTGGTCAGCCAACCAATCACTGTAATCCTCTTTTTGAATCCCACTTTCATAGACGACCTTTACCTTAGGATGCTGCGCTTCAAATTGCTTAATCGCTCTATCTAACACTTGGTTTTTCGTGCGATTAGGCACGTCCCAGCTACTTCCTGCATAGTAGCCAACTCGCAACACCGTCACATGCTGCTCTTGCCACCGATAAATAAAGACTGCAAGACCTAAAAACAGTAAAACAAGTCCTCCAAGACCATAATAATATCGTTTAGTCATAATCCTCAAAATCTTTCATGGTGACACCCGATTGCACCGCCCATATGGCTAATTGTGTACGGTCTCTTAGGTTTAATTTAGCTAAAATAGCTGATAAATAATTGCGAATCGTCCCTTCAGACAAGTATAACTTGGCTGCAATTTCTTTATTAGACAACCCTAAGCCGACTTGTTGGATGATTTTCCACTCGCTTTGGCTCATCTTCTCCATATGCTCTTCTTCAACAGTGACGTGCATATTGCTATGTGCCATTTTAGAAAATAGTTTAAAGACTTTGGTAGCGATATCTGGGTTAATCATAGCTCGCCCACTTTGGACTGTAAGAATAGCTTGGTACAATTCTTCATTCGAACAACCCTTTAACAGATAGCCTGAGGCACCGTATTTGAGCGCCGAAAAGATATACTCATCGTCGTCAAATGTCGTGAGGACAATGATATTGATATGAGGATAGTGCTCCTTGACTAGCTTGGTACATAAGACGCCATCGACCTGTGGCATACGGATATCCATCAAAATCAAATCAACAGGATGTCCTTTTAAAAAGTCCAGTACCTCTTTACCATCAGCTAGCGTCCCTACAATCTCAATATCTGTATGAGCTGACAAGACAATTTTCAACGATTCTCGAATAAGTTCTTGATCATCAACGATTAGTATCTTCATCACTTTCTCCTATTCTTTTGGGTAGATGAATGTTAGTGTAAAAGCCTTGGCGATTTTCAAAAGAAACTTCTCCTCCAACAATAGCTAAACGCTCTCTCATCTGCCATAAACCATAACCATAGTGTAGGGTCTCAAAGCCAACGCCGTCATCTTGTAATTCCAAGAGATAGTCTGTATCGCTTTGTTTCAGGGCAATGCTGATGTGACTGGCATGCCCATGACGTAGTGAGTTGGTTATGGATTCTTGGATAACACGAAATACCAGGTCTTCTTTCATGGTATCCAAATCCACCCCATCCCACTGGTAATCTAATTGAATTTTTAGGTGTGAAACCGCTTGATACTCGGCAATCATCTTTTCAAGAGCTTCTTTAAGACTACCGTCCTCTAAGGCTCCTGGGCGCAATTTATTTAGCGAACCTCTCACATCACGAATACCGTCCCGAACGACAAGAGACATACTTTCTAGCTGCGCTTTGGCTTTTGCGGTATCTAAATCCACTAAAACTTTCACGGCATCAATACCAGCCGAAATCCCTGTCAAAGCATGTCCCAGAGTATCATGAATTTCACGGGCGATGCGCTTACGCTCACGGTCTTCGACGATTTTTTCGGTTAGAGCGACATAGTCATTAAGGTCACTATTGACCTTTGATGCCATAGCTAGCTCTTCTTCAATATGGTTTCTCTCGGTAGTGGCATACATGATATAAAAGAGCAAAGAGATAATAAAAATAACCATATTAAGTGATGATAAGACGTTTTTAGCTACTAAGATAGCAAACTGTACCGTCTGTGGGTAAAATTGGATATAGGCATCTAAGGAAGGTAATTTTAAAAACAAAGAGACAATATCATTGTTAGAAATCAGTAAAATAGCAAAGCTCAACATGACAAATATAAACCAGCTTCGCTTACTGGTAAAGCTATTGATTTCCTTGGAACTGTAGAAAATATCCGAGAATACCAATAAAATAAGACCATTATAAGAAAATTGGGTATAGTAAATGATGACAAAGGTCAGTATAATCTTTAACAAAGACCAACCATCAAAAAGAGACGGTTTTTCTATCCGATAATGGTCGCTATAATACATGACCGCAAGCAATATCAGATAAAGTCCAACAGACATCAAGAAAACACGCTTAGGCGAGTTGGGAATCCAACTCAAGGTCTCTAAAAGAGCATGACTATGCTGATTAGCTATAATATAGCGACTCGCTGATAAATAAAGCTGAGCATTAAAAACAATGGCAATAAAACTAATAATAGATAGAAATAACTTACTATAGTGGATACTTTTTCGTTTAGTCATCATTGCCACCCATTGCGGTCGTATGTTTCGATGGTGTCTTTTGTTATCAGGGTTACGGGGATAGTATAGTGCGCTTTTACGCTTTTGTTTGCCTGTAATCGTTTGATGACCTCAGCTGTTTTAGCGCCAATCTGTAAGGGGGACTGAGCAACGGTCGCAGCTATATCTTGTGTCTCAGCTAAAATCTTTTTCATATCAGGAGAGCCATCTACGCCGTAGATAGAGATAGCTTGTGTGATTTGCTTGTCTTTAATGGCAGCCAAGGCACCGAGCGCACTTTTATCATTCAATGCCATGACAACATCAAAGGAGATACCTTGGTCAATAATCGCAGCGACTTTAGGCATACCCGTCTCTGTCTGGCCACTTGTGTCTTCTCTAGCCACTACGTCATAAGCGTCCTTACCCTTAATCGTATCTAAAAAGCCCTGAATGCGCTCCTTAGCAGAGATAGCTTCTTGGTGTTCTAGCAAAACGATGCGAGCTTTTGGGTACTTTGCCATCATCTGCTTTGCAATGAGTGTGCCTGCCAGGTAATTGTCAGAGACAATCGTCGTATCGCTAAGACTGGCTTTTGCTAATTGAGAATCCACGACAATAATCTTAATCCCCTTTTTCTTAGCTTTTTGTAGGGCTTTTAAGATAGGTTCACTATCACTTTTGACAGGATTGATAACAATCATCTTCACTTTTTGTCGGATAAAGTCGTTGATTTGCTGACTTTGCCTAGTGTCATCAAATTCAGCGTCTCGAACAACCAGACGATAATCCTGTATCGGTAATTGCCGTTTGATTTCTGCATTTAAAGTTTGATAAAAGCTGTTATTCATGGTCATATAAGTTGTCCCTATCTTAACCTTATCTAAATGGTTATCAAGCTGCATGGTTTGACAATAAAGCTGTATCATCCCAATCGCAAATAATGTGATCAACACTAGTGTACGTTTTTTCAGCATGGCTATCTCCCTCACTCCTGAACCAGACCGTTTATAACTATACATTTTTTGTATTTTTGTATATATTGTAGCACTTCCTTTTACCAAAAACAATGCTATAGCATAAAGCTTATGAGAAAAGGTTACTTGCCAAACACAAGTAACCTCTAGCTATGATAAACGATGTAATTTCCTCTCAAAATCATCAATCACCCTTTGAAGATTTAGTCGTCCTTTATAAATACCATATCCAATTAAGACCATACCAAGAACGCTGATAATCCCCATTATCCAAGACAAACGATAACCTATGATATGCTCTTTAGTCAATCCATAGATTAACGCACAGCTGATACTAGCTAAGATAAAGCAAATACGAAACCATCTGGAGAGATTAGCCAACATTCTTTTTTGATAGGCAATTTCTTCTTGATAGCCTTTTATAAGCGTCTCTTGTGTCATATTATCTCCTTAATATTGAAGACCTGGGTTAAAGAATCCTGTAATAACACCGATAAATGCTATGATAACCAATAAAAGCATCACTTTTAGAGGAGACATATTCTTTTTAGCCATCAACCACCAACAAAAGACAATGACTAGAGCTGTCAATAAGCCTGGATAAACACCATCTAATTGGTCTTGTAAGACTAGATAGGCTTTACCACTGGCGTTTTTAAGCTGAAAGGCCGTTTTTACAGGTACCCATGTCGCAGCAACAGCACCAATAACCATACCACCGACGATAGACACTGCTTTACGAATAGCTTGTCCTTGTGCTCCTACAAGAAATTCGACTGCTTTGTCACCTAATTCATAACCTTTAAAGTAAGCAAAGCGCATGCCAAAATAAGCCAGTAAATTCCAAACAACGATGTAGAAGATAGCACCTAGCGGTGAGCCTCCGTTTGAAAGCCCTAGGGCAATCCCTAAAATGATAGGAATCAAAGTCCCTACAATAAGCGAATCCCCGATACCTGCCACAGGCCCCATCAAACCTGCTCGTAAGCCGTTGATAGTCTCATCATCGACACCGTCAGAACCATTGGCACGTGCTTCTTCAAGACCTGCTGTAATACCGACAATCAAACTACCGAGTTGTGGCTCAGTATTGAAAAAGGCAGTATAGGTGTGCATGGAGCGCGCTTGGTCTTCTTTTTTATCATAAAGTTCTTCAACAATTGGAAGCATAGACGCTAAATATCCAAACGTCTGCATATGCTCTTGTGAAAAGCAGGTCAGATTACCATAAAACCAATGGTGAAATGATTTTGATAACGTTTTTTGACTTAATTTTTTATCCGCCATATCAGATATCCTCCTCGTCCTCATCTTCATCATATACATCAGTTGCTGTCGCTAGCACACGTCCATTTTTTGCCATTTGAATTTCATAGAAAAGAACGGCGAAAATCAGTGAGATAACAGCACAAGAGACTAAGTTCAAACCTAGAGAGGCTGCCAAAGTAAAACCGACAAAGAAAGGAATAAAATCAGTCGCTTTTTCAACAATTTGTTTGAGCAATATCGCAATCCCTACACATGGTAAGAGTGATCCTACTGTAAACAAGGTTTTCATAGGGATACCATCAAGCGGGAGCGCTTCTTTCAACATGGAGACAGCATCTGCGCCGAGTTTACACATGATAAGTGTTGGGATAAAAGAAAAGATAAAATGAGAAATCCATATGTTCCCCTTTTTGAATCGTAAAATCGTTTACTAACTTTTCAACTAACTCTTTAGCCAGTATTTTAGAAGGTTGTAATTTTTCTTTTTGATAACCTGGTTCACCATGAATACCGACACCATATTCAAATTCATCCTCTTCAAGAACAAATCCTGGTTTTCCCACTTCAGGGACAGTTGCTCCTGAAAGAGCAAGCCCAATAGTCTTAATATTAGGAACAAGCTTATCCGCTAAAGCTTTGATGTCTGCAAGTGTTTGTCCGCTCTCAGCAGCATGCCCTAAAATCTTATGAACCAGAATAGTTCCTGCAACACCACGACGACCTTGAGTATAGAGACTATTTTCAACCGCAATATCATCATCAACAACGACACTTGCGACATCAATACCCTCCATTTCAGCTAATTCCTGAGCCATTTCAAAATTCATGATATCTCCAGAATAATTCTTGATAATCAAAAATACCCCTGCTCCGTCATCAGCTGCTTTAATAGCCTCTAAAATCTGGTCTGGCGTTGGTGACGTAAAAACCGCACCACAAACCGCAGCACTCAGCATTCCCTTACCAACAAAACCTGCATGAGCTGGTTCATGTCCAGAACCACCCCCAGAAACCAAACCAACGTGACCTCTTTTAGGTGCTTTTTTGACAATAACATCATAGCCATCTAAACGCTTTACGATATCATCATGCATAAAGGTCAACCCTTGAAGCATCTCTTCGACAACCTGTTCTGGCTGATTGATAATTTTTTTCATAGGAAAACTCCTTTATATTTGTTTGCGCTTTCATTTTGTGATATTCTAATCAAAAAAGAAAGGGACAGATTGCCTCTTGTGTCCCTTTCTTTCCTCTAAAAGACATGATACCTTAGACTAAGCAATATAGAAAGGATAAACAAATGACGACTTCCTTGATTACTCAAAAAAAGATTGCTAAAGCGTTTAAACAGTTACTATTAACAAAATCTTTCGATAAAATTTCAGTGGTTGATATTATGCAACAGGCAGGTATTCGTCGTCAAACCTTTTACAACTATTTTTTAGATAAATATGAACTCTTAGATTGGATTTTTGAGACAGAGTTAGAAGAGCAAATCACTGATAACCTAAGCTACATCAATGGTTTCAAACTCTTAGAAGAATTGCTCTACTATATTGAGAAAAATCATACGTTTTATAAGCAACTATTTGACATCAAAGGGCAAAATGATTTTGTTAGCTACTTAGAAGGCTATTTTACTATTTTGCTCACCAAAATCATCACCGAATATCAAGAACAAGTCGGTACATCCTTTTCTGAAAAGGAAAGAGATTTTTTCATTCGCTATCATTCCAGTGCTTGGATAGGGCTCATAAAAGAGGGACTTACGACCCCTCCTTATCACATTCATAGTTACTGGAAACCCATGGTTGCTATTATTCGATGCAGTTTATCTATTTATAGGAGTTAGATATGGTATTTATTAAAAACAAACGAGAAAACATGATGAACGATTATATCACTGGTTATTGCCGTAGCCATCCTGACGTCGTCAAAATCAATGGGCTTCCACTTATCGTCCAAAAATCTCAGAATCCAAACCTTGTTCCCATTATATCTGGAGGCGGTTCTGGTCATGAGCCAGCTCATCTTGGTTTTGTTGGTAAAGGTATGCTGAGCGCCGCTATTTATGGTGAGATATTTACCCCACCAACGGCTGATGAGATTTTAGAGAGTATTCGTACTATTCACAACGGTCAGGGCGTCTTTATCATTGTAAAAAACTTTGAAGCTGACTTGCTGTCTTTCAGACAAGCTATTACATCAGCTAGAGAAGAGGGGATTGATGTCCGATATATCATTTCTCACGATGATATCTCAGTTGATACCAAACATAACTTTCGCATGCGCCATAGAGGTCTAGCAGGCACAATCCTGCTTCATAAAATATTAGGAGCCGCTGCTCTTTCAGGCAATGATTTAGACAGCTTAGAGCAACTCGCCCTATCTCTTGCCCCAGAGATAGCCACAATTGGCTTTGCGACCTCTTCTGCTCACCTACCTGATACTAAGACACCACTATTTGACTTAAAAGAAGGCGAGATATCCTTTGGTATTGGAATTCATGGTGAGGAAGGCTATCGAACGGTCACTTTTTCCTCTTCAGAACAACTAGCTAATGAAATTGTCAATAAACTAAACTTAAAATTTCATTGGAAAGAAGGCGACGAATACATTCTTCTAGTCAATAATCTAGGCAGTATGTCTGAACTTGAACAAGGTATCTTTCTCAATGACCTCTGCCAATTTCTAGAATTAGAAGGTCTAAAACTGGTCTATATCAAGACAGGTCAATTGATGACAAGCCTTGATATGTCTGGTATTTCTGTCACGCTGTGCCACCTTAAAAATCCACTATGGCTAGAGTATTTAAAGCAACCCACAAGTGCACCTGCTTGGTAGGATGATTGTATCAATAGACTCACTATTAAGCGATAAGTATAACTTGGTGGCAAAGTTGAATTCTTTCTATCTATTTGTTACAATAGTAACCAATTGTTTGAAAGATGTTAGAAAGTGTATGAAAACAACGGAAAATATTCAGGTTAATTGTAGTCTTTATATCAATTCCCTTTCTTACAGCCGTGAACCATTTGGATTACTTTAATTTAGGAGGAAATCATATGAATCTTGAGTTTAAACCAGCTTCTGAGAGTAAAGACATCCTGTCAGCTTCAGTCTGGGAGGGCATAGTCACTTTAAACGCTACCCAAGACATCCAAGTCGCAGAAATCAATCCCGAATTTGCAGATGGTGACAGTCTAAACCGCGAATACGGTGTACCTTTTGACCAAGAAGCCAACTGTCTAGTCCTTGAAGGCAAACGTGGAGACGAGACAAAATACGCAGCTCTTTTGATTCCGTATGGCAAAAAAGCCAATACCAATGCTACCGTCAAACGCCCACTAGATGTCAGCAAGGTCGGATTTGCACCCCTGGATTTTGTCTTAGAACAAACTGGTATGGAGTTTGGTGCTATTACCCCAATTGGACTTCCAGAGACTTGGTCTCTCTTGATTGATAGCCAAATCCTAGAACAAGAGAAAATCCTTGTTGGTGGTGGACTTGTACAATCCAAATTATTAGTCCCAACTCAGTTATTAACACAACTTCCTAATGCTCAAGTGATTGAAGGACTGGCGAAAGATTAATGCTGTTCCAAGATTTATTTAAAGAGGGTAGTATCCCATATTATGGAAAAACTTTTGTGAAAAATGAACTGATATTGCAACAGGGAGATATTTCACAAAGGCTTTACGTGATTCGAAAAGGAGCACTGAGGATGGGACATGTAACTCCTGACGGAAAAGATATCTCAACGCAGTTCTTTTTTGAAGGGGATCACATTGCTTCCATCGCTTCGTTTTACGACCAGACACCGAGTGAGTTTTTTATCCAAGCTTTGGAGAAAACAAATGTAATCTACGTGGAAAGGACAGATTTTTTTCATCATTTAGAAAAGAATTCAGATTCTAAGGAATTGCTAATGGAATTTTTGATGAGAAAGATGTTGATCTACAATGATTTATTTTTATCTCGCATTCGTTATTCTCCTGCTGAACGTTACCAGGAATTGGTGTCCATGCATGGCGAACTTTTGGACCGTGTACCAGATCAATACCTTGCCAGTTACTTAGGAATGACACCTGTATCATTTTCACGAATAAAAAATCGACTCTCTTAACAATTGTTAAGGGAGTTTTTTGGAAAACTTGTAAACTAGATTTATCAAATATGAGAGGTCGTTACTATGAGAACAACAATCGTTTACAATCATCCTTATGAAAAATCTTTTAATCATGCAATCTTAGAAACTGTATCAGAAAGGGCTCAGAAGATGGGGCAGGATGTTCAGGTTATTGATTTGGACAAAGAACAGTTTAATCCCGTTATGACGAGTCAAGATCTCCTTGGATTCGTAAAACATGAACAAATCGATCCGCAAGCAAAACAATACGGACAACTCCTTGCTCAATCTGATCATCTAGTTCTCATTTTTCCCATTTGGTGGGAACTGATGCCTGCTATGATGAAGGGCTTTATTGATAAAGTTGTATTTCCAGGAAGTTTCTATGAATACAAATCAGATGGGCTTATGATGGCATCAAAAATGAAGAATCTAAAAACCATCACTATTATCACAACCATGAATACACCCAAAGGTATTTACCGCTTTGTGTTTGGAAATGCTATCCAGAAATCCTTAGTTAGAGGCACCTTTAAAAAGGCCGGTTACAAGAATGTCAAATGGATTAGCCTCAACCAAGTCAAGCAATCTAGCCAAGAAAAGCGACAAAGGATGCTAGAAACTGTTGCCAATAACATTTCCAAGCGATTGGGTTAAGTGGATAATTATGAAAAAACTTACGATATTTCGTAAGTTTTTCATATTACCCCCAAAATGCATCTTCAACGGCTTGTTCAGAGGAGAAAAGCCACACTTCTTGGATTTTGCCGTTTTCCATACGGAAAAGGTCTATTCCATTCATATTCAATTCCTCTCCATCTGGACGTGTTCCCACAAAGGTGACATTGGCTGCCACCAAATCACCATTTTCAGAAACCCAGTTGGTAAGCACTTTGAAAGTACCATTGGTTTTCTCACCAAATGTAGCTAAATGAGCCCCCAGTTTTTCCTTACCAATAACTTCTCCAGATACAGAGTGATTCCCAGGTTGATGCCAGATAATGTCATCTGCCATGGTATTAAATACGGCAGGAAAATCACCAGCAATAAGCCCTTCATTGTAACGATTAAAAATTTCTAGATTGTTAGACATCATATTTCTCCTTTATTTGATTACAAATCTATTGTATAATCAAACTATCAAAACAACAAGTACGTTTTTTAATAAAGGTTAGTAGCAAATATGGTACTATTGGCGTCAAATAAGGAGAAAAAAATGACAAATAAAGTAAGTGAATATGGGATTTGCCCTTTTGCAACAACCCAAAAGGTCTTGACAGGGAAATGGGCTTTGGTCATCCTCTACCAATTAAGCACAGGAACCAAACGTTTCAATGAGTTACAGCGAAACATTCCTGGGGTGACCCAAAGCATCTTGACCCGCCATTTAAGACAATTAGAAAAGGACAAGCTAGTCCACCGCAAAGTTTACCCAGAAGTCCCTCCTAGAGTGGAGTATAGCCTCACGGAAATTGGGCAAAGTTTCCAAGGTGTTTTAGACCAAGTCGAAAAATGGGGACTTGATTATATGGACATCTTAGCAAAGGAAGAAAGACACTCATAATTAGAGACACCAAATTTAGCGAGAAACAAAGCAAAGAATGAATAATTTTGACTATATATAGCCAGAAACTTACTATACCGCCTATGGCTCTATGAACGCTCTCAAGATAAACGAGAGCGATCACATATTAGTTAGGGCAGGTGCTAGTGGAGTGGGAACTGCTTTTGTTAATCTTGTGACAAGTCGATTTCCTAACATTAAGATAACAGCTTCTGTGAGACAGGAGCGTAAAAAAGCAAAGCTACTCGAAATGGGATTTACAGATGTTGTCATCGAGAAAGATGGCCTCTTACAGACTAAAGCCCAATTTGACAAAATTTTTGAACTGGTTGGACCAGCTACCTTAGCCGATTCGATTCTATCCATCATCTAAAAGAGGGTGGCATCGTGTGTTCAACAGGGCAATTAGGTGGACAATGGTATTTGGAAGAATTTGACCCCATTATAGCACTAGGAAAGGGCGTTTATTTAACCAGCTTTTATTCTGGGAATGTTGAACACGGTAAACTCCAAGACCTCTTTGATTATATCAAAAGGCACCAAGTTCAAGTGAAGTCTGCGCGCCTATTTTATTTACATGACATTCAAGAGGCACATCGATACCTTGAAAGCCAAGAAGCTTTTGGAAAAGTTGTTGTTATCACTGATAAATAGAACGTGTCACAAAAAACATGACTCTCTTATGCTAGAGAATCATGTTTTTTTCTACCATTTGTCAAGTATATCAAGCCTTTTTGAAGTTTTTATTTTCAAA
>NZ_JBLBUC010000033.1:0-13229 GCF_047290665.1 Streptococcus lishijunsis
GATCACCATCTTGAACCTTACTGAAGATATAGCGTTTGCCATCTTTCTCGATGATCTTCGGCTTGTTATCTGTTGTGTCATACGGTGTATCTACATCACTTTCTGGTGTGTCTTCCACATCCGCAGCGATTGTTTCACCAGCTTCGTTCACATAGTGAACCACAACATTACCCTTCTTCACTTCTGGAACAGGCTCTTCTTTCAAGACATATTGGTAAACAACAGTCTGTTCTCCCTCTGTAACCTTACCGGTTTCTGGGGCATCACCTTGAGAGTCACGTACAGGTTTGGTGGCTGAAAGAACATAAGTCTTGCCATCTTTGACGATCTCAGTTGGTTTTGTTGCTGTATAGGCTTCACCTACTGGGCTGTCGGCTGGCTTCACAACAGCTGGAGCTTGAAGTTCTGTTTCTGTCCCCTCAATTACGTAGCGGGCATTAACTGCTCCACCGACTTGTTGGTAGACATAGGTTACTTCTTTCGTTCCTTCGACAATCTTACCGGTTTCTTCTCCTTGAGTCCGGTCTGGCACTAGTTTATACTTCTTGCCTTCTGGAGTTTGGATAACTTCTGGTTTATTGTCAGTAGTTGTGTAGTCCTCACCTACTGGCTTATCTGTTTCATCGTTTACAGAATCCTTGATAGTGTTGCCTTCTGTATCCTTGTAGTGAACCACAACAGATCCTTTTGGCTCTTCTTTCAAGACATATTGGTAAACAACAGTCTGTTCTCCCTCTGTAACCTTACCGGTTTCTGGGGCATCACCTTGAGAGTCACGTACAGGTTTGGTGGCTGAAAGAACATAAGTCTTGCCATCTTTGACGATCTCAGTTGGTTTTGTTGCTGTATAGGCTTCACCTACTGGGCTGTCGGCTGGCTTCACAACAGCTGGAGCTTGAAGTTCTGTTTCTGTCCCCTCAATTACGTAGCGGGCATTAACTGCTCCACCGACTTGTTGGTAGACATAGGTTACTTCTTTCGTTCCTTCGACAATCTTACCGGTTTCTTCTCCTTGAGTCCGGTCTGGCACTAGTTTATACTTCTTACCTTCTGGAGTTTGGATAACTTCTGGTTTATTGTCAGTAGTTGTGTAGTTCTCGCCTACTGGCTTATCTGTTTCGTCGTTTACAGAATCCTTGATAGTATTGCCTTCTGTATCCTTGTAGTGAACCACAACGGATCCTTTTGGCTCTTCTTTCAAGCGATATACGTAAGTAACATTTTTGGTTCCTTCTTCAACCTTACCAGTAGTTGGATCAGACGATTCTAGGTGATTGTTAGCATCTACCTTACCAACAGGATAATTTCCAGCAGGTACAAGCTCATAAACCTTACCGTTTGAAGTAATCGTAGCTGGTTTATTATCACTTGTGTCATACGCCTTACCAGTATCTGCATTTGTCTCATCTGAGACTGGTGGCTGGAGAACCGTTCCATTCTCATCAACATAGTTAACAACTACATTTCCTTTAGCGAGTTCATAGTAGTAAACAATCCGTGTGGTTCCTTCGACGACTTTGCCTTCTTCAGTACCACCAACTCTATTTTCTACTCGCTTATAAACTTTACCATCTGCCGTTGTAATTTTGCTTGGACGGTTATCCGTTGTTGAATAGTTTGTTCCAGTTGAAGTTGCTGCTGTATCAATAACAGCACCTTCCCAGGCAATCTTTTCTTCTGTTTGAGTATTGGTGATATTCCCAATCGTCTTACCATCAGAAGAAATTCCCGTAATAGGTGCATTCGTTCCGTTTACACGATAGAGAACGACAACATCTCCTTTTACCTCTTGGTAAATATAGGTAGCTGTTTTATCAACTCCTTCTTCAACCTTACCAGTAACAGCATCACTAGAGGTGAGATGGTTATTTGCATCTACCACACCAACAGGATATCTTCCAGCTGGGGCTAGTTTGTAAGTTTTTCCATCTTCTGTCTTAATCGTATTATGCTTATGGTCATCGGTTGAATAGTCTGTTCCTGGAAGAGCATTACCCGTATCTGTTACACGATCTACATAAGCCCCACCTTGTGGAACTTTTAATACATTCCCATCAACATCCTTATAGGTAACATAGACACTTCCAGTCGAATTATAGTAATAAATAACTGCGGAACTTTCATCCCAACGATTTCGAAGTGTGATATTTCCCGTTGTATTGATACCACCTTCTGTCATTGGGAACCGGTTTCGGAAAGATTCTTCTTTCTTAACCGTTTGAATAATCGGCTCTTTTAAGTTTGCCGCAACGGAAATATCACTACCGGTCATGTGAGCAGCATAAAAGGCATTCACATCATTAACAATATTAGCACCTGTCGTATTATTGAATCCATACATTTTATCCGTATAGACCGTATACTTATCCATATTTTGGAAAAATTCTTCAGCGCTAGGAACAGATGGATTTGTGCTCGAATCACGTGGCGTTGCATACACGGTAACCAGCATGGTTCCATTATTGTCAATATACTCCCGTTTTTGGTAAACAGTTACAAAAGGACCATTTGCATAAGCTGTAGCACGAGCTCGAATATAGTTAACATCGCCCTTATAGTATGGTTGTCCTAACTTACCGGTCTTACCATTTTGGTTAGGCGGTAGCACTTGATCCCAGGTGTAAGTCTTACCTTCAAATTCAATCGGCGTTACAGGCTGAGTTGTATAATCAGAGTACTCCCAACCTTCTTGATAATAATCTTCCCGCACAGGGGTTTTTCTATCAGACGCTTTCAAGTATCTAGTCACTTGCTTCGTATAACGCGGTAGCGAAATAGATAAAGAACCAAATACAGCATCTGGATCATTATTTCCCGAGTGTGCATAAACCCGTTTTAATCCGCCATCCCCTTCAACGGAAACTCCATCCGTCGTCACCGTAATCCGTGTATTATTGTATTTCAGGAAGGCATCAATCAAACCACCACTTGTTTGGGTACTACGATGAACCGCTTCCCCTAACTGGCGATGATTTTTGTCAAAAGCAGTAATATAAACATCTGATACTCTTTTTTCGAGTTCATCCCCACTGAGAACCGGCTTTTCAGCACTTAAAGTGAAGTAGTAGTCACCGCTTTGGACAACCGTATGGGTAAAACGACCAGCAACTGGATCGTTCGGATACTTTGTATTCATCGGAGGAGTCACCGTATAACCGGACTGACTACCTGTATCTACACGAAAACCGGACTGTAAATCTTGATTATTCGCACGCGCAACGGCTTGATAATCACGATTAAAGGTCAAAGCCCGAATCTGATCTTCTGTTAACGACTCGAAAATCTCCTTGGTCATATTGAAACCACTGAGTTCATGACGAGTCAGTGCATAAATCTCGGCTGGAGACAGCTGTATCAAAGCCTCAGCTGAGATAGTCGTTGTTGAGGTTTTTGCCTCTTCTTCAATTAGTTCAGCCTCATATTCAGTGATGGTAGGGCTTACAAGATCTTCACTCAAAATAGCCTCTACACCAACTGTAGCGCTTTCACTTGTAGCTACTTGACTATCAGCTACCTCTGAGTCAAGGATTTCATCTGATTGGACAGCGACTTCCTGAACTTCTTCGCTGGTCTCAATAAGAGACACAACACTGTCTAAACTTGCCTCTGGCGCTACTTCTGAGGTTGGCTGCACGCCACTAATAGTAAGCTCTTCTTGATTATTTTCAGACAATGGCGCACTAGATGACATCTCGCTACTCAAGAGACTATTAGTTTGTCCTTCTTCTGATGTCTGGAGCTTGGTCCCCTCGTCATCTTCTGTCACCTGAACCAGTGCTGATTCTACAGTATTGATTGTTGTATTTTCTTCAGCATAAGCGGATTCTCCTCCCAAAGTGAGTGCCACGCCAAGCAAGACGCTAGCAACCCCAAAATGGTATTTACGTAAGGAATAACGCTGATTGAGAGAATACCAATCAAACGATTTTTTATGATTTCTTTTCATAAAACTCACCTTCTTTTAAATGTGAAGAATAGGCATTTCTTCTTCATCAGTGTATTCTTTTATGTGCCGTTTGTCAACAATTTAGACATAATATTTCAATTTGTCTAAAATTTAATATATCTTGTCATCATTTTGTCATGAAAATAGTGGCTTGGTATTTCCCTATTCTCACTTGCCTAAAGCCTTTTATGAAAAAGATTTATGATTTAATTTTCACTATTTTAAAAATAGCTATTGACAAAGATTAGATTTTCATTTAGAATGTAAAGCATCATCGAACCGAATGACGTCAATCAGGAGAAGAAAGCCTAGCTTTTGCCAAAGGAATCACACTCTCAGGTGTCTTTAAAGACAGGACTGATTGATAGACGGACTTCTGGAGAGACTTGTCATCAAGGACAGGCGCCGAAGGGGCAAAGCTTACGCTCAATCTCTCAGGCAAAAGGACAGAAGATAAGTATCGCTATGATAGCCCATCTAAGCTTTTTTCACTTATCTCTTTGTCGTACAGAAGTTCTGTCTAGGGACTTCTCTTTTTTTGATGTCTTAGGAAAGTTGAAAGGATTTTTATAGTGTTAACGTTTTTTAATGCCCTCGACAATCTCATCTGGGGACCACCTCTATTGATACTTTTGGTCGGAACAGGGGTTTATCTTTCTATTCGACTAGGATTTTTGCAGATTTTGCGCCTTCCTAAGGCTTTCAAATTTATTTTCGCTAAAGATGAGGGAGAAGGTGATATCTCTAGTTTCGCAGCTCTTGCAACAGCTCTCGCTGCTACTATCGGGACTGGTAATATCGTAGGGGTAGCCACAGCTATCAAATCAGGCGGTCCTGGAGCCCTTTTTTGGATGTGGATGGCTGCTTTCTTTGGGATGGCAACCAAATATGCTGAAGGCCTTCTAGCTATCAAATACCGTACGCAAGACGCCAATGGTGATATCTCAGGCGGTCCTATGTATTATATCGTCAATGGTATGGGTAAAAAATGGAAACCTCTGGCTATCTTTTTTGCCTTGGCAGGTGTCTTAGTCGCCTTTTTTGGTATTGGTACTTTCTCTCAAGTCAACTCCATAACCTCATCTTTACAGAGTAGCTTTGGACTTTCTCCTGCCTTGGTTAGTATCCTAATCGCTGTTATTGTGGCCTTTATTATTTTTGGAGGTATCCAGTCCATCTCTAAGGTCTCTGAAAAAGTCGTGCCCTTTATGGCGCTTGTCTATATCATAGCGACTTTAGCAGTCATTTTAATGCATTATCACAATATCCTACCTGCTCTAGCGCAAGTCTTTAAAGGCGCTTTTACGCCTGCGGCTGCTGTTGGTGGATTTGCTGGCGCTACTATCAAAGAAGCTATTCAAAAAGGAATCGCTCGTGGTATCTTTTCAAATGAATCTGGTCTAGGCTCTGCTCCTATCGCTGCGGCTGCTGCTAAAACCAACGAACCAGTCGAACAAGGTCTTGTTTCTATGACAGGAACATTTATCGATACCCTTATCATTTGTACGCTGACAGGTCTGTCCATTTTGGTCACTGGACAATGGACCATCGAAGGACTTGAAGGAGCCCCTCTAACACAAGCTGCTTTTGCCTCTGTCTTTGGTGATGTCGGCAGTATCGCTCTAACAGTCTCTCTAGTGCTATTTGCCTTTACGACTATTCTTGGTTGGAGTTATTATGGTGAGCGTTGCTTTGAATTTCTCTTTGGGACAAAGGGTATCTGGATTTATCGCTCTATCTTTGTGCTTATGGTTGCAGCTGGAGGCTTTTTAAAGCTCGATTTAATCTGGGTTATCGCAGATATTGTCAATGGTCTCATGGCTCTACCAAATCTTATCGCTCTCTTAGCCTTATCACCGATTATTATCCGTGAAACTAGGTCCTATTTTGCCAAACGTCAAAACGATTAGGATTTTCCTAATCGTTTTTCTCTTATTATTTTTCAGCCCTTCAGCACTATGATATAATAAAGGGATAACTAAGGAGGATATATGTCAACACCTACTCAAAACTTAAAGTTGGCCATGCGTGGGCCTATCGTCAGCATTGTCGCCTACCTCATACTCACAGCGGCCAAACTCATTGCTGGTTACAGTTTAAATGCCGAATCCCTTGTCGCTGATGGCTTTAACAATTTGTCTGATATTTTAGGCAATGTGGCTTTGCTTATTGGCCTACATATGGCAAGCCAACCTGCTGATAATGACCATCGCTTTGGACATTGGAAGTTTGAAGATTTAGCTAGTCTCGTGACCTCTTTTATTATGTTTGTCGTCGGCTTTCAGCTACTCTTTCAGACCGCCGAAAAAATCATCTCTAATCAAGAAACACAAATCGACCCACTAGGTGCCCTAGTTGGGCTTATCTCAGCTATTATCATGTTGAGCGTCTATGCGTACAACCGCCAACTCTCAAGAAAAGTCAAATCCAGTGCTCTTGTCGCAGCCTCTAGGGACAATCTCTCAGATGCTGTGACCTCTCTTGGCACTTCGTTAGCTATCTGCGCAGCCGCTTTTCACCTGACTATTATTGACCGCATAGCTGCTATCATCATTACTTATTTTATCTTGAAAACAGCTTATGATATTTTCATGGAAAGTGCCTTTAGTCTTTCAGACGGCTTTGATGACAAGCAACTAAAACGTTATGAAGAAGTTATCTTAACCATTCCCAAGATATCGGCTGTTAAATCACAGCGCGGACGTACCTACGGAAGCAACATCTATCTTGATATCGTCCTAGAGATGAATCCTGACTTGTCTGTTTATGAAAGCCACGCCATCACAGAGCAAGTCGAAACCATGTTAAGTCAGCGATTTGCCGTTTATGACATTGATATTCACGTCGAGCCTGCTGCTATCCCTGAAGATGAAATCTTTGGCAATGTCACACGCAAATTATATCGCAATGAAAAGTTGATTCTCTCTAAAATTCCTGGTTATGAAGCCTATATTGCCAATAATTTTATCTTAATTGATGAGCAAGGCCAAAACCATGATAAAGAAGCCTTTCTTTCCAAGGAACAATTTCTCCCTTGCAATTTTGATGAGTTTGCTATCGAATCCATCAGTCAAAAAACAAAGCTTATCACCTACACACTAGGTAATGACAAGCACACCAGTATCTGGCGTCGTCATGAAAAATGGTACCTTATCTTTCACCAAGTCACACCACTTCAAAAGCCCATATCCACCAAATAAGCATTGATGACAGTGTATATGTATAGTAATATAATATATAAACTAGGAGGTTTATACTTATGGAGTCTTTAAACGTCACTTCGAAGGTTCTAAACCTTATGAGAAATGTTATACAGATGTGACGGAATTTTCTTTACCAAACTGTGATGGAAAACTATATCTGTCACCTATTCTTGATGGCTACAACAGTGAAATTATCGACTTCACCTTATCTCGATCACCTGACTTGAGACAGGTTCAAACCATGCTTGAAAAAGCCTTTCCAGCTAAGTATTACAAAGGGACCATTCTTCACAGCGACCAAGGTTGGCAATATCAGCACCAGTCTTATCATAGCTTCTTGGCATCCAAGGGGATTTGCCCTTCCATGTCACGCAAGGGAAATAGTCCTGACAATGGCATGATGGAATCTTTCTTTGGGATTCTTAAGTCCGAGATGTTTTATGGATTTGAGAAATTCTACCAATCACTAGATGAACTTGAGCAAGCTATCACAGATTACATTTTTTACTACAACAACAAACGAATCAAAACAAAATTAAAAGGACTCAGTCCTGCACAATACAGAACCAAATCCTTTCAATAATTATTTGTCCAACTTTTGGGGGGCAGTACAAAAGCTAGCTGATTAGCTAGTTTTTTATTATTTTTTGACCTCATCGGTAGCTACATCTTCGCCAAACCATTTATTTGAAATCTCTTGGAATTTTCCTGTCTCATAAAGGTTTTGAAGAGCTTCGTTGACTTTTGTGATAAGGGTCTTATCCGACTTTCTGGCACCTGCTGCAAAATTTTCATTATCAAAAGAGCCTGTAATAATATTATAATTATCTAACTCACCTTCTTGCTTGAGGTAGTAATTCGCATAAACACGGTCAATCAAAAGCCCATCGATACGATCGTTTTTGAGGTCAATCAGAGCTTGTGTGAAGGTTTCATATTGCGTTGCATCATTGTCTTTGACAATATCTTTCAAAATAGCAGGCTGATCAGTAAAAGCTGTGTAGCCTGATGATCCTGCTTGCGCTCCTAAGACTTTATTTTTCATATCAGAAAAACTAGTAATGCCTGAAGATTTCTTCGTCACAAGCACCTGTTCATTATTCATATAAGGAATGGTAAAGGCGACTTTTCTTTCACGCTCATCAGTCATGGAATAGCCATTCCAAATCATATCAATCTTACCATTGGTCAGCTCAGTTTCTTTGAGATCCCAATTGATAGGTTGCCAGTTGACTTTGATTCCGTATTGCTCAAAAACGGCATTGGCTAAATCAATATCAAATCCAACGTTTTTTCCGCTCTCATCTTCGTAACCCATTGGGACAAACGTGTTGTCAAAACCAATCGTAATACGCTTATCTTTTGTATAAGTGTCCCAGCCATCTGTATTTGTCTTACTGCTAGAGGAGCACGCGCTTAGTAAAATGGTAAAAACCATCAGCATAGCGCTAATCCATAGTGTCTTTCGTTTCATATAAACCTCCGATTATTTAGGATTGATTTTTAGGATAACATCTGAAATCGACTCTGCAAACTGCAAATCATGGGTCACAACAATTTGTGTCATGCCTGCTTCTCGATTTTGTAAAATCAACTTCTCCACTTCTTGACGCAACTCAGGGTCAAGAGCACTTGTCGGCTCATCATAGCCGATGATTTGAGGGTCAATCATCATAGCACGCGCCAAAGCGACACGTTGTTTTTGACCACCAGATAAAGAGTAAGGGTAAGCCTTAGCATGCTCAGACAAGCCCAATCGCTCCAACAATTCTGTCGCTTTTGTCACAGCTTCTTCTTTTGCCATCCCCAATGTTTTTGTCGGCGATAAAATCAGATTATCCATGACTGAAAGATGTGGAAACAGTTGAAAATCTTGAAAAACAAAGCCCAATAAATTCAAGCTCTCCAGATGGCTAAGAGGGACCTCGACACCATTATGGATAATTTTTCCTGAATCAATAGTTTCAAGACCAGCAAGCATACGCAGTAAAGTAGTCTTTCCACCACCTGATGGCCCCACTAAAGATAAAATCTTACCATCTTCGACTTGCAAACTAAAGTCCTTGAAAATGGTTTTTTGACCAAACCGTTTTGAAATATCTTGTAACTCTAACATTTGGCCTCCTTATTTGTAGTAATCATATTTTTTTTCGACTTGTTTTGATAAGAGCGTAACAACACCGATAATGACTAAATAAATAGCTCCAGCAATAAACATCGGTGCTAGACTGGCATCGCGGTTTGCCGCTGTTCGACTAGCCAACAATAAATCCCCAACACCAATCACATAGACTAAAGACGTGTCTTTTACCAAGGTAATCACCTCATTAAAAACGCTTGGCAAAACAATCTTTACTACCTGCGGTAAGATAATAAAGCGTATGGTCTGAACAGGACTAAATTTTAAAACCTTAGCTGCTTCATACTGCCCCTTAGGAATAGACGCAATCCCGCCTCTAAAAATCTCTGCAAAATAAGCAGCATAATTCAAGGTAAAGGCAATGATAGCAGCTGGCATACGGTCCACAGCGATATTGACATTTGGTAGCACGTAGTAAATAAAAATCAATTGTAGCAACAAGGGTGTGCCACGCATTACCCAAATATAGAGCGTCAATAGATAATTAAGAGGCTTAAAGCGAATCTGCATCAAAAACGCTAAGACAGCTCCTAAAGGAATGGATAATATAATCACAATAAAGAAGAGTTGCAAAGATACTACCGCACCATTTAAAAGGCTTGGTAAAACCTGTGATATATAAGACATGAAACCTCCTTGAAAATGGAATAGTTAGTTTCCATTATATCAAAAATTCAACCATATGGGTAGCTTTATTTTAAGAATATTCTGTTTACAATGCATAAGAATACGTCTCTTTTCCAAAAAGAAAAAGCTAGACGAGCTAGCTTTTAGGATAATTTTTTGACAAATTCTGATTTTAGTTTCATTGCTCCAAAACCATCAATCTTGCAGTCAATATTGTGGTCTCCTTCTACCAAGCGGATATTTTTCACACGTGTTCCTTGTTTAATATCCTTTGGAGCTCCTTTCACTTTTAGGTCTTTAATAACCGTTACAGTATCACCGTCAGCTAGACGAGCGCCGTTGCTATCTAGGACTACAAGCCCCTCTTCTTCCACTTCTTCTGGATTCCACTCATAAGCACACTCTGGACACACCAAGAGAATACCATCTTCATAGACATATTCTGATTGGCATTTTGGACAATTTGGTAAAGCCATTAGTTCTCCTTTTTATAACATCAATTGGCAAGTTGCCTATACTATTGTAACCAAAGTTTGCTATCTTGGCAAGGTAGGCGAAAATAGCAACATCAATAACGAACAATCATCCTCTCTATTACTATAATATTCTTGTTTGATGTTATATTTAGTTATTTTTAGCCTTGTTTAACGAAAAACGTTCAGGTGTGGTATTGAATTTTAAGGGGCTTCCTTGTATAATGAGTGTAGAAGATTATGACAAAAAAGGAAAAGGGAGGGTTCTTATGAATCGTCGTTTTAGTCAATGTGCTATGGCACTTACTTTAGCTATTTTAGCTGCTGCTAGCCCTAAGGTGGCTCAAGCTCAAGAGGCTGATATAACACCTCAAAGCACAGCCACTACAACTAACGCTAACAATGTAGAGCCAGTTGCTGAGACAGCACCCACACTAGATGTTACCAATCTTGATGTAGAGGTGCCCGTTTTAAGTGAATCAACACCATTAGCCGCAGTTGAGACTATGGAGACAGACACGCCAGCTATCACCGAAAGCTCAGCCATAACAACTCAAAACCAAGAAGATGTCCCCGCTGTTGAGGGACAAGCTGTTGATCTTCGCATCTTAGCAACAACGGACCTTCATACCAACTTGGTCAACTATGACTACTACCAAGACAAGCCTGTCGAAACACTCGGACTAGCTAAAACCGCTGTCCTTATCGAAGAAGCCAAGGCAGAAAATCCCAATGTCATCATGGTTGATAATGGCGATACTATCCAAGGCACCCCTCTTGGCAACTATAAGTCCCTTATTGACCCTATTGATGATGATGAACAACACCCTATGTACCAAGCTCTAGAAGCTCTAGGTTTTGATGCAGGGACACTTGGTAATCATGAGTTTAACTACGGTCTTGCTTACTTAGATAAAGTCATCCGCACAGCCAACATCCCTCTAGTCAACGCTAATGTACTAGATCCGACATCTAAGGACTTTATCTACAATCCTTATACTATTGTTAAAAAGACACTGACTGATATCAAGGGTAACCCTGTCACACTCAATATCGGAATCACAGGTATTGTCCCACCACAGATTCTTAACTGGGATAAAGCTTACTTAGAAGGAAAAGTCATTGTGCGTGACGCTGTTGAGGCTGTACGTGACATCATCCCAACCATGCGTCAAATGGGAGCAGACCTTGTGCTAGTCTTATCTCACTCTGGGATTGGTGATGACAAGTATGACGTTGGTGAAGAAAATGTCGGCTATCAAATCGCTAGTCTCCCTGGAGTTGATGCTGTTGTCACTGGTCACTCACATGCCGAATTCCCAGGCACAGCAGGAAAGCCTAGTTTCTACGCCAAATATGCTGGTGTTGATGACACTAACGGTAAAATCAACGGAACACCTGTCACTATGGCTGGTAAATACGGCGACCATCTCGGCATTATTGACCTTAGTCTCCTCTACACGGATGGTAAATGGACAACCACATCTAGCCAAGCAACTATTCGTAAGATTGATACCAAATCATCCCTAGCAGACAGTCGCATCATTGACTTAGCTCAAGAAGCTCACAAGGAGACGATCAACTACGTTCGCCAAAAAGTTGGGGAATCAACAGCCCCAATCAATAGCTTCTTTGCTCTTGTACAAGATGACCCTTCTGTCCAAATCGTCAACAATGCTCAAATCTGGTATGCCAAACAACAACTAGCAGGCACACCAGAAGCTAGCCTTCCTATCTTGTCTGCTGCTGCGCCATTTAAAGCTGGTACACGTGGTGATGCTTCTGCTTACACTGATATCCCTGTTGGTGCTATTGCCATTAAAAATGTCGCCGACCTCTACCTCTATGATAATGTTGTAGCCATTTTGAAAGTCAACGGTGCTCAACTCAAAGAATGGTTAGAAATGGCTGCAGGTCAATTTAATCAAATCGACCCAACCCTAACGACCCCACAACAACTGATCAACCCAGACTTCAGAACCTATAACTTTGATGTCATCGACGGCATTACCTATCAGTACGATATTACGCAGCCTGTAAAATACGACCGTAACGGTAAAGTGATTAACGAATCAGCAAACCGTGTTCGCAACTTACACTATCAGGGACAAGAAGTGACGTCTGATCAAGAATTTATCGTTGTTACAAACAATTACCGTGCTAACGGGACTTTCCCTGGGGTACGTGAGGCCTCTCTCAATCGTTTGCTAAACCTTGAAAATCGTCAAGCTATTATTAACTACATCATCTCTGAAAAAGTGATCAATCCGACTGCTGATAAGAACTGGACTTTTACGGATACTATCAAAGATCTAGACCTTCGTTTCTTAACAGCAGAGCGTGCTAAAGATTTATTAACCCCTCAAGATAATCTGATTTACCTACAACCTTCTGGTACTAGTGAAGGTTTTGGGGAGTTCCGATTTGTCTATGTCGAGCCTAAGGCAGTCACACCTGAAGACAAAGAGCTAGCCGTCAGTCAAGAGAAAGAGAAAACCCCACCTAAGCGTGATATCATCCTTGACTCTGGTCAACGCATCACACTTCCAAGTCAAGCGACTCAGACGTCATTTAGACAAGCTAATCTCCAGACAGTAGCTAGCTCACAACCATCAGCAACCGCTAAGCAAGACGAAAAAGCACTATCTGATAAGACACTTCCTAAAACAGGTGAGAGCACTTCTCTTCTTAGTCTTATAGGGCTTTGGACACTAGGACTTATTGGTTACACTAAAAAAAGGGCTAAAAACTAGATCACTAGTCATTGCTATAAAAACCGTCTCTTATGTACTGCCCCCCAAAAGTTGGACACTATATATTTAGCTGAAGGATTGAGTTCT
>NZ_JBLBUC010000034.1:0-7521 GCF_047290665.1 Streptococcus lishijunsis
AGCTTCTAGTGAATTTTTGTTTTTTCACTGTCCACTATAAGGGGAGTATATCAAAGAGTGGGTGTTTTTAAGTTCTTCTTGCCAGTTGAAGAAAGCTTCTCTGACATAAGAGATAAAATAGAGTGAACCAGTGACAACATAGCACTTTTCAGGGTGGCGTTTAGCTTGTAAAAACCAGTCGTTGAGACTATCTAGTCTAGGGTAGTTATCTGGATAGTCGTCTAGCGCTCTTGCCTCGTAAAAAGGAAAGCTAGTAACAGAGACGTGGTAGGCGTTTAACTGGTTGAGAAGGGGTGTGATCGGTTTTCGCTTTAAGCCAGCGACTAAGAAGTGACAGGGGCGTTTTTCCTGCTCAAGGCTTTGCAGTAAACTGTCCATTCCAGAAGGATTGTGAGCCCCATCAATCATTAGATTATCTAAAAGCCACTCGCTACGCCCGTAAAGTGTGACAGGCTTTAAAATAGCAGCAAAACGTTGAGGGTCCAAGAGAGGAAATTGAGCCTTTAGGTACAGGGCTGTCTGAATGGCTAAGCAAGCATTGATTTGTTGGTGATAGCCTTGCATAGCTAAGCAAATAGGGCCTAACAGAAGGTTCTTGTTTTCGACATAAAAGTCATTGCCTTGGCTATGGAGATAAAAGTCATGGTGAATCCGATAGAGGGGAGAGTGGGTTTTATGTGCTTTATGATAAAAGACTTCTAGAGCGTCTTGGTTTAGCTCTCCGACAAAGACAGGCTCTTTATCTGTTAAGACACCAGCCTTGTGTTTAGCGATATCGCTTAAATGCTCTCCTAAGGTATCCATATGATCATAACTGATAGAAGGACAGATGACGGCTAAGGCATGAAAACAGTTGGTAGCATCCTCTAGCCCACCGACACCAGCTTCGATAATAGCCATATCAGGTCTTTCTTGCTTAAAATAGCAAAACATGATAAGCGTAACCAATTCAAACTCGGTAATACGACCAAGATGATGCGGAAGATCCTTAAGAAGTGGCTTTATCTTTAGACAGATAGCCTCAAGATCTTGGTCGGCTATAGGTTTCTTATCAATAGCTATCCGTTCGTTAAATGAGGTGATATAAGGAGAGGTAAAGGTACCACAACGATAGCCACTAGCGCTCAACAATGCTTGGAGATAAGCAGTTGTAGAGCCTTTACCATTAGTCCCTACGACATGGACAAGAGGGACGTTGTCTTGCGGATTGCCTAGTTGTTCTAATAAAAAAGCCATGCGGTCGTGATTGGGACGTCGTCCATTTGCCTTATGCGAATGAATCCAAGCTAAGGTATCCATCTTATTTCCTTTCTTTATGTGAGAAAGCCGACTGAAAAATTCAATCGGCTAGGGGCTGGTTATGGGGTACTTGTCACAGTACTTTCAGACTCAGTTGGGGTATCAAGGTTACTTGATGTTGCTTCTTCACTGCTCGTTTGGCTAGTTGTCGCCTCACTGCTTGCAGTCGAGGTGTCAGTAGTATCATAAGCTTGGGTGTTGTCATTTTGGATGACAGTATCATTGGTGCTTGTTGTCGTATCGGTATTGGCGCCAGCAGACGTTGCGTCTTTTTCTTTGATGACTACGGTCGTTTTAGTCGTTGATTGGTCAGTGGAAGACTGATTTTTGGAGCCATTTAAGGCATTATTGATAGTGATACTTGCGACAATGATACTAAAAATACTGGCTAGTAGGGCAACTGTTTTTTGCAGTGCTGAAAAGCCTGTTTTGATATGTTTGGTTGGATTTTTGGCTGTTGTTTTTGGTTGATTCTGATGCTTTTCTTGTCTTGAATAATGTTCTGACATAAAGAAAGCCTCCTTTTAGCTAAGATTCATCGTAGTAGAGGGCGAAAAATCCCCACTACTGTCATTATATGATTTTATCTTGAAAAAAGCGACCAAAAACTGTATCTCTCTTACTGACCATTATCAAAGAATTTGTTATAATAGTAAAGATTGTAAAGAAAGAGACTTCTTTTTGAGGACATAAGTGATATGATTTATTTTGATAATGCAGCAACAACGAAGCCTTATGGTGATGTGCTAAAGACTTTTCAAGAAGTATCCACTAAGATTTTTGGCAATCCTTCTAGTCTTCATCGTCTGGGAGACAGCTCTAGTCGGATAGTGGAAGCGAGTCGCAGGCAGATAGCTGATTTATTAGGAGTATTGCCTAGTGAGGTGTATTTTACCTCTGGAGGAACAGAAAGTGACAATTGGGCGCTTAAAGGCACTGCCTTTGAAAAAGAGCGCTATGGTAAACATATCATCATCTCAGCTATTGAACACCCAGCGGTAAAGGAATCGGCTGCTTGGCTTGGTGAACATGGGTTTGATATTGATGTGGCACCTGTTAATTCACAAGGTATCGTAGATGTGGCAAAACTGGCTGAACTATTGCGACCAGACACGATTTTGGTATCTGTTATGGCAGTTAACAATGAAATCGGAGCTATTCAGCCTATTGAGACTATCTCAGAGTTGTTAGCTGATAAGCCGACCATTACCTTTCATGTCGATGCTGTGCAGGCGATTAGTAAGATACCTGTAGCGAGCTATCTGACAGAGCGTGTGGATTTGGCTTCGTTTTCAAGTCATAAGTTTCACGGTGTTCGTGGTGTCGGTATTCTTTATAAAAAAGATGGCAGACGCCTTGAGTCGTTATTGACAGGTGGAGGCCAAGAGCAACGACTACGCTCGACAACTGAAAATGTCGCAGGGATTGCGGCAACAGCGCGTGCACTGAGAATGACTTTCTCAGATGAAAAAGGGAAAGTAGCGCGTTTATTAGCCATGCGTGATAGCTTATTAGATGGGCTTAGCCGTTACGAAGATATCCTGTTGTTTTCTGGCAAAGAGGACTTTTCCCCAAATATCATCACCTTTGGGCTGAGAGGTGTGCGTGGTGAGGTGATGGTTCATGCTTTTGAAGAGCATGATATCTATGTCTCGACGACGTCTGCTTGCTCTTCAAAAGCGGGCAAACCAGCAGGGACTCTAATTGCCATGGGGATTTCACCTAAAGAAGCTCAAAGTGCCATTCGTATTAGTTTAGATGATGACAATGATATGAGCCAAGTTGAGCAATTTCTCACTATTTTCAAACATATTTATGATAAAACAAAGAAAGTCAGAGGTTGATATGCAGTATTCTGAAATTATGGTACGCTATGGTGAGCTCTCTACTAAGGGAAAAAACCGTATGCGTTTTATCAATACCCTAAAAAATACCATTAAAAATGTTCTCTCGATTTATCCTGAGGTGAGCGTGCAAGCAGATAGAGATAGAGCCCATGTCTATCTCAATGGGACGGCTTATGAGCCTGTTGCGGAGTCTCTAAAAGAGATTTTTGGGATCCAAGCTTTTTCACCTGTCTATAAGGTGGATAAGACTGTTGAGGCCATCAAAAAAGCTGTGCAAGACATCATGACAAGCATTTATCATGAAGGGATGACCTTTAAGATTACCGCAAAACGCAGTGACCATCAGTTTGAGCTAGATAGTCGTGAGCTCAACCAAGTGATGGGAAGTGCTGTCTTTGAGGTCTTACCAGAGATAAAAGCACAGATGAAATCTCCTGAGATCAATTTAACCATCGAAGTGCGTGATGAGGCGGCTTACCTTTCTTACGAGCAAATCAAAGGCGCAGGAGGACTTCCTGTGGGGACAGCAGGCCGTGGGATGCTGATGTTGTCTGGAGGGATTGACTCACCTGTCGCAGGCTATCTCGCCCTCAAGCGTGGTGTTAATATTGAGGCGGTGCATTTTGCTAGTCCACCTTATACTAGTCCAGGTGCTTTGAAAAAAGCCCAAGATTTGACGCGTAAATTGACACGATTTGCAGGGAATATCCAGTTTATCGAAGTTCCTTTTACAGAGATTCAAGAAGAAATCAAGGCTAAGGCGCCTGAAGCTTACTTGATGACTTTGACGCGTCGTTTTATGATGCGTATTACAGATCGTATCCGACAAGAACGCTCTGGACTTGTGATTATCAATGGTGAGAGCCTTGGGCAAGTAGCTAGTCAGACTTTGGAGTCTATGCAGGCTATCAATGCGGTAACCAATACGCCTGTTATCCGTCCAGTAGTGACTATGGATAAGCTGGAAATTATAGATATTGCCCAAAAAATTGATACGTTTAATTTATCTATCCAACCGTTTGAAGATTGTTGCACAATTTTTGCACCTGATCGCCCTAAAACGAATCCTAAGATTAAAAATGTCGAGCAGTATGAAGCACGTCTTGATGTGGAAGGGTTGGTAGAGCGAGCTGTGGCAGGTATTATGATCACAGAGATTAAGCCCGAGCTAGAGAAGGATAATCTTGATCATTTGATTGAAGACTTGCTTTAGAGAGCAAAAAAGCAGGCTAAGTGTCAGCCCCAGATAAAATGAACAGTAAAAAAGTTAGCTTCTTAGAAGGTATGACTCCCTTATCATTAGGGAGCATACCTTTTTAGTTTTCTTGTTGCGCTTTTGAAAGCGTTTGTAATTGTAAAAATAGATATAGTCATCAAGTTCTTCAAAGGTCTCCTCCTTTCTCAGTGATAGCGCTCCATTTTAAAACGCCTAAAGAAGCTCTCAATCGGCACATTATCAATACACTTCCCAAGCTGGGATATGGTGTTGTCTTTGTGCAAGACGCTCGTGAGTCAGTGAGCGACTATCTTCTACGTTGACACTGAGGGCTCTCGTCCAACTTTTTTAAGAGAGCATTCTCTATTGCTAAAAGACGGTTGCCTTCTTTCACTTGTTTCACTTTTAAGCGAAGTTGCTCCTCACTTGACAGGCTAGACTGACTAGCTAAACCTTTCCCACGACGATTTTTTAGACTCTGATGACCTTCTTTTTCGTTCTTTCTTACTTGAGAGAATTTTAGATAGAATGGGACGATTTTTAGCTTGTCTTCAATAAAGGGTGGACATACGAAAACTCCCCTTATAGCTTCCAGTGAAGTTTTGTTTTTCACTGTCCACTATAAGAGGAGTAAACACTCAGACGTTCTTTTCCTTCTCTTACTTTTGATTTTAGTCCCATCGGTCATCTCTATCCATATAGCATGTCCTTTTATGCTGTCTATAATACAGTTTTAAAATCCTGAAAAGATCTCTTCCCCAAAGTCTATATCCCTAAATCATTGTGCTTAGGAACCATTCGAAACAACATAGCTCTAAAACAATTATCATCTTTAGCACTGAATGTCTTTAGCTTAGGAACCATTCGAAACAACATAGCTCTAAAACAAGTCAATCGGATATATAGAGATATGAGATGCTTAGGAACCATTCGAAACAACATAGCTCTAAAACACATCTTCTAAAATAGACTCAAACAGCCCCGCTTAGGAACCATTCGAAACAACATAGCTCTAAAACCTTGCCTAGAAGCCGTTTGAATTTTAGACGGCTTAGGAACCATTCGAAACAACATAGCTCTAAAACTTTGTGAAGAAATATTTAATGAAGAATTTGGCTTAGGAACCATTCGAAACAACATAGCTCTAAAACAACCTATGTTTAAGTTAGTTTTAACTGACGGCTTAGGAACCATTCGAAACAACATAGCTCTAAAACCTCGTAGATGTTTTTTCTTGAGATTTCGTAATCGCACTATTCATCCTAGTCAGATGCTTGCCTCAAATAGCCCCTTAATAAGGCTATTATAGCACATTTAAAGTCAATAATATAGCCCTTTATTTGAGTCTTTTTTAAACTAATAAGTTGACCTTATCATTAAGATAAGCTATAACAAGCTTATAGGAACTATTCGAAATAACATAGTGAGTTAAAATAAGGTTTATCCGTTCACATTTTGCGCACCGATTCGGTGCTTTTTTTCTTGCTTGCTAAAAAGATTGTGCAACCGATTGCATATGTGGTATAATCACTATGAAGACTAAAGGTGATGAAAAAAGGAGATCATATGGTAAATGAGACATTGATGCAAGGGTTTGAGTGGTACTTAGCTGCAGACGGGAGCCACTGGGAGCGTTTGACGGAAGAAGCGCCACATCTAGCAGAGCTAGGGATTACAAAGCTATGGTTGCCGCCTGCTTGTAAGGCAACTAGCAGTGATGATGTGGGTTATGGTATTTATGATTTGTTTGACTTGGGTGAGTTTGACCAAAAAGGGACAGTGCGGACTAAGTATGGTTTTAAAGATCACTATCTGGCATTGATTGCAAGATTGAAAGCGTGTGGCATTTCGCCTATTGCTGATGTGGTTTTAAATCACAAAGCCGCCGCTGATGGCTTGGAGCGTTTTTGGGTAGTTGAGGTCGATAGTGACGATCGCACCAAAGTCTTGAGCGATCCATTTGAGATAGATGGGTGGACACGATTTAGCTTTTCAGGGCGCCAAAAGCACTATAATGACTTTGAGTGGCATTGGTATCATTTTACAGGGACAGATTATGATGCTAAAAGAGGGCGCAGTGGCATTTATCAGATACAAGGCGACAATAAAGGGTGGGCCCTAGATGATTTGGTTGATAATGAAAATGGGAATTATGATTATCTTATGTATGCTGACCTTGATTTTAAGCATCCAGAGGTTGTTGACAATCTACGTGAATGGGCTAAGTGGTATATTGATACGACTGGTGTTGAGGGCTTTCGTTTAGATGCGGTAAAGCACATTGACTCCTTTTTTATGAATCATTTTATCAGGCAAATCAAGGAGCGCTATGGGGATGATTTTTATGTCTTTGGCGAATATTGGAATAGTGATTTAGAGGACAATCGTCATTATTTGGAGCAGACCCATTTTCGATTTGACTTGATTGATACACGCCTGCACTACAATCTGTATGAAGCAGGTGAGGCTGGTGATTCTTATGATTTACGTCAGATTTTTGAGGGTACCTTAGTGCAAGCCTTTCCTGATAAGGCAGTCACTTTTGTGGATAATCATGATACGCAAAGAGGACAAGCCTTGGAGTCAAGTGTAGCTGATTGGTTCAAACCTCTAGCTTATGCGTTGATTTTGCTACGCCAAGATGGGCTTCCTTGTGTTTTTTATGGGGATTATCATGGTATTTCTGGACAGTATGCTCAAGAAAGCTTTAAAGAGAGTTTAGATAAGCTCTTGTTCGCTCGCAAACATCTGGCTTATGGCGCTCAAGAAGATTATTTTGATGACCCTCATTGTATTGCATGGGTACGTAGAGGGGAGGTAAACGCTCCCTTAGCAGTTGTTGTAAATAACGCCCAAGAAACGAGTAAGCGTCTTTATATCGGTAGCCAGTGGGCTAATCAGGTTTTTTATGATCTGATGAGCTCTCGTGATGACGCTATCATAATTGAAGCAGATGGTTGGGCGACATTTCCAGTAGGGGAAAAAAGCCTTAGCGTCTGGTCTAAAAAGGATTAGAAGATGACATTTGTCATCTCAAAGCATGACAAAATCACCTAGTGGGTATCTTTAGAATGGGGTATAGTGAATATAACATCATAATCATATGAAAAGGCAACACTTTTCTGTACACATTTTATAAAGTGTTTTTCTTAAGTGATG
>NZ_JBLBUC010000035.1:0-7079 GCF_047290665.1 Streptococcus lishijunsis
CATCACTTAAGAAAAACACTTTATAAAATGTGTACAGAAAAGTGTTGCCTTTTCACTATTTGCTCTACCTAAGTATTCTTTTTCCACCAACTCTTGTCTGTTGGTTATAATTATTATATTCAATATTGATTGTAAAGCATCTATAACAAACGTAATTGCAACAATCATATAAACATTACTCCATTGTGCATAAATAATTCTCAGTATAGATTGAAGTAAAATATTTGCAATGAACAGCTGATGAAATTCAAATTTCTTACTCAGAAAGTTTATTAAAAAAGCTCCACAAAGTGCCCCACTAGTAGCAACTGATGCTACAAATCCAATCTGACTAGTATTTAAATTTAGGATATTTTTTAAAAAAATCAGACTATCATTTTGAAAATTCGCTGTTAATATATTAAAAATAGCTGTAATAACTAATGGTAAAAATACTGTTTTTCTACTTGAAACATATACATAGCCCTTTACAATATCAGCAAATATATCCTTAAACATTTCAAATGAAAATTTATGATTAGATTTATTTTCTACAGCCTTAATATAATAAAATGAAAATGAGCTTAAGAGATAGCATAGACTACTGATCAACAATAAAATTCCAATTGAATACTTACTATATATCATTCCACCCACAATGGGAGATAAAATACCTAAAATATATTGTATTGAATAGATACTACTATTTAAAGATGTAAAATCATCTGTGTGTTTGAATAAATACGGTAGATAAGTTGTTTCTGATATTGAACTAATAACGTTAATACAACTTACTAAAATAGTTATTACGATTAGTGTCCACAATTTAATACCTAAGTTATCAATATAGACCACTATAAAAAATGAAGTAAAATATAAATAAAATCTAATAAAGTCAGATAAATACAATATTTTCTTTATATTTAACTTATCAACCAAAGCTCCAAATGGCATCCCTAGAACTAGAAAGGGGAGAATTGTGAAAGAAGATATTAAAGATAAATATAAAACTGAATTCCTCAATCCTAATATATAAACTGGTATCGCAAAAGTCATTAATGAACTACCAAAATTATCAAAAATGACTGACATAAGGTATTTATTTTTATCAGTTAATAAACTCTTCATACGTATATTCACCCCTTCCACTGCTTCTACTTCTATACAATCTAAAGCTTGACCCACATACTATGTTTCCGGATCTTCAAATATTATATTATCATCAATAAGTATATCATCTCTCATCTCATTTATAAACCTCAGTAGCAATAGAAAACTCTAATCAGTCCCTTCCATCTTAGATTTTTAAAACCTCTTCTTTACGTAATATTATAATAATTACTATTTCATAAGTATATAATTACTTATTTTTATAAGTGTTTAAACAAATTTAAAAACAACAAAACTAAAGTTTAAATACTTGTAAATATATTGTTTAAAATAATTATGTAATAGCTTATCTTATACACTAGATATAAGGATATTTTTATATAAACATGTCATTTAATTAATATATAAAAATGTTTTAAACCACCTATATTTACCATTGTTTTAATTCTTAGTAAAACAATAGCAAATATTTTCCCCTTAAGAATAAGCCTTATATCAGATACTTTAACGACTTTATCTTTGATTTTCTTAACAGAATCATTTCCTTGTTTTAACTTCTTTTATTATGCCTGTTTTACTTCTAGATTGATTATCTCAAAACGATAAGTTGCATTTCATTAGGCTATAAGTCCTAAATAACGTATAATAAAAGAATAGAATCTGTAGAAATGAGATACCTATATTACACCTTCAGCAGATTTTATGAAATTATTTTTGAAAACAGCAATCGTTACAATTACTGCTGCATTATTGCTTCGACTTTTAGAATGGGTATGGTTAAATTCAATAGTAGATATTCTAAAGGATGGGGCTTTAACAGGAGTTGACCTCTATTTTAAAAGCTTGAATAAATTCTTTTACTTATATCATTTTCAAATCGGACTTAATATTATCAGTCTAGTAGGTTATGCTTTTGCTCTCAAAAATAGCTCAGTCACTACTCGAGATATTATGTATTTAATCCCTTTACATATCATTTTATTCATCATCGTATTTCTTCCAACTATTATAATCAGGGATTTTGAGGGTGCTATTTTTTCCTCTGTTATTTTATGGAATACTCTTTTATTACAAAAATATCAACTACTCTCTCTTAAATCAGTCATTAAAACATTGCTTCCCCTTCAACTAATGAATATTACTATTTTTCTAGTTATCTATGCTATTACTACTTTTTTAGATGTGATTATCGGTGACAATGTTATCTCACATATCCTCCTTCCTATACTAATGTATGCTCTTATTATAGCTACCTTGTATCTATCAAACTATCTGATTATACGAAAATTAAGTCATTCCAAATAAAACCATCATAAAAATACTGCTTATGAAGCAGTATTCTCTATATCATTCAATATAAACATTTATTTTTATATGTGTTAGATGCATGTAAATATTATAATTTTACCACTTATTTTATTATGTTTTAAAACACTTGTTAAAATAAAGACTTGATATCTTATAAAAATCAATTTATTTATTGTTTGTCCTTTTCTATACTATGTCAAAATTGAATTGATATTGTTTTTAATACCTATTTTACCAAGTATATAAATAAATAGGGAAATTATTTAAAACTTGATTTTTATATGTGTTTATATTATAATGAAAACAATGATATTTATAGTTGGGGTTTTTCGATGAAATTACTAAGTTTTGTAGCTATCAAAGGGGGAGTAGGAAAAACAACTCTAGCTCTCTTAACTGGTCAATATTTGGCACATAAAGGAAATAAGGTTCTTTTTATAGATCTGGACCATCAGTGTAACTTGACTCATTTTTATGATATTTATGAGAATACAGGAACAGTTATCAATATTTTTACTGGACAAGGTGATGTGACCATCTTACCAGTATCTGAAAATATTGATATTATTCCAGGTTCAATGCGTTTAGATGAAGCAGAACGTCAATTGGAAACCAATTCAAATAAAAATATGTTTTTATATGATTGGTTAGGAACACATTTGGAAGATAAAAATCTGGAACAATATGATTATATTATTTTAGATTGCCGACCAGACTTTGGTATTGCAACGCGAAATGCCATTGCTGTTAGCCATCTATTATTTAGTCCCATCATTCCAAGTGACTTTGCGTTTGAAGCCAAAGAAAATTTAGATATTCGTTTAGAAGATTATCGTAAAGATGAGATTATTCGTCCTAGTAGAGAATCTCTAATTACTGCTAAATTATTCTTTATTCCTAATATGATTAAACACAATACGTCAAAATCCAAAGAATTGCTTTTAGCTTTGCAGGAAGACCCGACAGTTATTGCACCGATTCCGCAAAAAGAATTATTCAATCGTGTCACAAAAGATTTAACTATTATTGATATGATTTCAAATCCTTCTTTTAATCAGCATAAAGCATTTTTCTTAGATTTAACAAAGACATTGGAAATCATGCAGCAAACCATTGATGAGATTTAAAATGGATTAGGAGAGAATATATGGCTTTTGAACCTAAAAAAGCAAAATTAAATCAGGCATTACAAAAAAATGATACTGAAGTAGAGCTTGTAAAAAGTAAGGTTTTATCTGAGAAACCTAGAAGACGCAAAGTCGGAAGACCCAAAGGTAAACAACGGTTTAATTATACCTTTACATTGGAACCTGAAAGTCGTGATAAATTAGACTTAATAGCAGAACAAGAAGGTTATAATGGTGTTTCGACCTTTTTAAATGATTGGATTAAACATTATAAATTAAAATAGTATTTAAACTACAATTAAAACATGTGTTTATATTAGTGTTTTAATTGTAGTTTTTATATCGTTTGTTCAATTCAACTTCTTAGAGTAAAATTAAAAATAGTCCCATTTCTTTGTTTTATCTAAAAATATGTTTATTATCGTTTTTTAGAAGTTTAAAATAAACTATTATATCTTTTATGAGAAATAATTGATTATAGTTGTAGCATTATTAGTTAGAAAATTTTAAAAGTAAGATAAAATGATGGTGTTAATTTTTTTAGGACAAGACAAAGAGTATTATTTATTTAGATAGTATTATATATTATTAGTATTTTAGTATTGGAGACTTCTAGAAGGCTTTGATATCAAGGGATTTCAAGGGTAAAAATACCAATTATGCCAGCTTTGTAGTCTAATTATGTCTATTTAGTTACCTAATTATGCCTTGATAGTTAGCTATTTTTGGTAAATAAATTACCTAATTATGCCCTAATAGTTACCTATGAGTTTTAAACATACCTAAAAATGCCGAGATTTTAAGCTTAAATACCTAAAAATTTAAAAATAGAGGAAAATAGTTACCTAAAAATGCCAATAAATATCTATTTATGCCGAAATAGTTACCTAAAAATGCCAATAAGTACCTATTTATGCCAGAAAATTTGAGATAATAACCTAAAAATGCCAAAATAAGAACCTAATTATGCCACAAACTATACCATTTTGGTTGATTTTTAAAAATAAATGGTATAATTTAAAATAATTCTAGGTGATAATGAGTAGAGATAGGCAAAAAATAGAGAGTCTCTTGATTTAAAATACTAAATAGAGCCAAATTGGACGATATTTGGTATAATTAAAATACTAATAGGTAAGAATAGGTAGGAGATAAGACGATGGTAGATAATTCTTTGATTATCAATAGTGATAAGTCCTACTTTGATGTGATTAGACCCAGAGAAAGCTTCAATGTTTATAAGGCTAATATTTTAGCGCAGGCTCAGGGGAATTTATCGACATCAGAGAGAAATATTTTAGATTATTTTTTGACTTTTATCAAGAAAGATGATGTCTATGATAAGGATAAGATGTATGTCACAACCTTAAATGATTTGACGGCGACTGTTGGTAATGTCAAGGGGGGCTCTAGTGGAGCCTATATTTTAAAAATATTGACCAAGTTGCCTAGTAAAACGAGTATTTTGATCCCTAATGATAATGAAAAAAATGGGAAGATTATTAAGGGATTTGATATTATTTCTTTATTTCACAAGATACATGTGGAAGAAGATGGAACGGTAGCTTTTGCTTTTCATGAGTTGTTGGAGCCATTTTTGTATGGCTTATCCGATGGGAAGTTTTTTACAGAAGAACTGTCAAATCTTTTGAAGTTGCGTTCGCAGTATGCGAGAACATTGTATGAATTATATCTTTCAAAGCGCTATGCGACCAATAAGATAACGGTCATTGAAGGGAGTCTTGAGGAGTGGTATTTGTGGCTCTTGGGTGATGATATTGTGCATGATCCAGAGAAGATGAAGCACTGGACAGCTGGACGTTTTAAGCAGAAGATATTGATGTACTCGATTGATAAGATTATGCAGGCTTTTCCTAATATTGATATTACCGTTGAGCCTATTAAAAAGGGGCGAAAGGTAGTGGCTTATAAGGTGACCTTTATCTTGTCCACTTATATGGAATTGAAAGCCTTGAATGAAGCTATTGAAAATAAGAGGGCTGCAGAAAACGTTGATGAAGCACTCGAAAAAGAGTATATGGAAAAAATTATGGCAGAGGCGATTAATAAAAATATCACCTTGTCAGAAGCAGCAGCAAGGCTCAAATTAACCAAAGAGATCACCTTTATCCCGAGCCAATTAGCGCCAGAATCTAAATAGCATGAAGAGAACCAAAGGGCTCTCTTTTTTTGATAGCCTATAACAGTTTTTAATTGCGAATCAGATTATTTTTAACTATAATAAATTGAAAACCCATGAGGTGTAAATTTACACCCTGTTCTATCTATAAACATAACGAAAGAAGGTGAGATGATGGCTAAAATTGTTGGGGATAACGACAATTATCTGATAGGTGATAGCCATATTATCGAGCAGTTGTTGAGACGCGTCAGTATTCCTGAAATTGTCGAAGCGACTGATATTGATAAATCGTGGCTTTATCGCCTGCGAAATGGTACATATACCCTTAATAGTATATCCTTTGAGAAAGCGAGTCAGTTGACGAAGTTTGCTCTGTCTATCGGTATTGAAAAACCAAAGTCTAGGAGATAGTATAAAAAGGGAGATAGTTATGAAACAAATAAAGAAAAATAAAAAACGTCTCTTATCAAAAGACAAACCTAAGAAAATGGCAAAGGAGAGTTTAGACCCACTGTCTGCATTGCTTAAGGAGCGTATCTTTTACTTGAGTGATGATTTAACTGAGCAATCGACTCCGTCTGATTGGACAGCTGCTAGCATTGTCAGAAGACAGCTGACACGTCCTCTAGCGAAACAACCAGACGATTTAAAACCTGCTATGCGTTTAGCTCTAGCTGACTATGATAATCAGTATATTGTCATGACAGGTGTGATTGGAGACTTTAGGACCTTTGTGACTAAATCTGGTCAACGTAACTTAAAGATGTTAATTCTACTGCCGACGATTAACTGTGCTATTCGTCATAAACCAACACCAGAAGAGTATCACGAGGCTAAAGGGAATGTTCAAGCTATGGTGGATAAGCAAAAGACGGCTGTTGTGGACCGCTTTATTGACCAGCACATTTGGGTAGATGTGAAAGACATGGCTAATATTTGCCCTGAAACCTTTAGTGGATTGATGATTGGCCATAATGTAACGATTGCTGCTAAGGTGATGACTTACTATGGTGTGGTTACTTTAGACCTTATGGTTAAGGGGAGTAAGTATGGTTTAGATGATGTAATCCTTCTTGAGTCAGGGCTTTGCGTGAAAAAGCCAAACACTAAGATCAAGGTACTTCAGCATCACAAGAAGTATGTGCAACAGCAAATCGGAAGACAAATTCCCTTTAGTCAGATAGACACTAAGGGCTTAGGTGATCTACACTGGAGTGAGGCTAAGAAGCGTTTTGTGGTTAATTATGGGCATGCACTCTATAAAGCCGATAAAGTCAGAGAAGATGTACTGCCCCCCAAAAGTTGGACACTATATATTTAGCTGAAGGATTGAGTTCTGTATTGCACAGGACTTAATCCTTTTTCTACCATTTGTCAAGCCTTTCAAGGTATTTGACAAAAAATATTTAGAG
>NZ_JBLBUC010000036.1:0-2500 GCF_047290665.1 Streptococcus lishijunsis
TAATATAGCTGTCAAGTTGAGGCAGGAGTTGTTAAAACTTTTTTAAAAAAAGTTATTGACAAGCCGGATCAAGTTTGATAGAATATAGAAGTTGTCTGCAAGAGACAAAGACCTTTGAGAACTGAACAAGACGATGTGCAGGGCTCTGTAGGAATACAGAAGTCAAGAACAAGAGAATAAATCTGTCAGTGACAGAAATGAGTTAAGACTCGAACTTAAATGAGAGTTTGATCCTGGCTCAGGACGAACGCTGGCGGCGTGCCTAATACATGCAAGTAGAACGCTGAGACTTAGAGCTTGCTTTAAGTTGAGGAGTTGCGAACGGGTGAGTAACGCGTAGGTAACCTGCCTGATAGCGGGGGATAACTATTGGAAACGATAGCTAATACCGCATAATAGTGATTAACCCATGTTAGTTACTTGAAAGATGCAACTGCATCACTATCAGATGGACCTGCGTTGTATTAGCTAGTTGGTAAGGTAACGGCTTACCAAGGCGACGATACATAGCCGACCTGAGAGGGTGATCGGCCACACTGGGACTGAGACACGGCCCAGACTCCTACGGGAGGCAGCAGTAGGGAATCTTCGGCAATGGGGGCAACCCTGACCGAGCAACGCCGCGTGAGTGAAGAAGGTTTTCGGATCGTAAAGCTCTGTTGTAAGAGAAGAACGTATATGAGAGTGGAAAGTTCATATAGTGACGGTATCTTACCAGAAAGGGACGGCTAACTACGTGCCAGCAGCCGCGGTAATACGTAGGTCCCGAGCGTTGTCCGGATTTATTGGGCGTAAAGCGAGCGCAGGCGGTTTCATAAGTCTGAAGTTAAAGGCAGTGGCTTAACCATTGTACGCTTTGGAAACTGTGGGACTTGAGTGCAGAAGGGGAGAGTGGAATTCCATGTGTAGCGGTGAAATGCGTAGATATATGGAGGAACACCGGTGGCGAAAGCGGCTCTCTGGTCTGTAACTGACGCTGAGGCTCGAAAGCGTGGGGAGCAAACAGGATTAGATACCCTGGTAGTCCACGCCGTAAACGATGAGTGCTAGGTGTTGGGTCCTTTCCGGGACTCAGTGCCGCAGCTAACGCATTAAGCACTCCGCCTGGGGAGTACGACCGCAAGGTTGAAACTCAAAGGAATTGACGGGGGCCCGCACAAGCGGTGGAGCATGTGGTTTAATTCGAAGCAACGCGAAGAACCTTACCAGGTCTTGACATCCCGATGCCCGCTCTAGAGATAGAGTTTTACTTCGGTACATCGGTGACAGGTGGTGCATGGTTGTCGTCAGCTCGTGTCGTGAGATGTTGGGTTAAGTCCCGCAACGAGCGCAACCCTTATTGTTAGTTGCCATCATTAAGTTGGGCACTCTAGCGAGACTGCCGGTAATAAACCGGAGGAAGGTGGGGATGACGTCAAATCATCATGCCCCTTATGACCTGGGCTACACACGTGCTACAATGGCTGGTACAACGAGTCGCAAGTCGGTGACGGCAAGCTAATCTCTTAAAGCCAGTCTCAGTTCGGATTGTAGGCTGCAACTCGCCTACATGAAGTCGGAATCGCTAGTAATCGCGGATCAGCACGCCGCGGTGAATACGTTCCCGGGCCTTGTACACACCGCCCGTCACACCACGAGAGTTTGTAACACCCGAAGTCGGTGAGGTAACCGTAAGGAGCCAGCCGCCTAAGGTGGGATAGATGATTGGGGTGAAGTCGTAACAAGGTAGCCGTATCGGAAGGTGCGGCTGGATCACCTCCTTTCTAAGGAAAAACGGAACTGTACATTGTCTTGTTTAGTTTTGAGAGGTCTTGTGGGGCCTTAGCTCAGCTGGGAGAGCGCCTGCTTTGCACGCAGGAGGTCAGCGGTTCGATCCCGCTAGGCTCCATTAGGATGATAAATCCTAAATAGTTGTCCATTGAAAATTGAATATCTATATCAAATAGTAACAAGAAAATAAACCGAAACGCTGTGATTTAATGAGTTTTAAAAGAATAAGGTTAAGTTAATAAGGGCGCACGGTGGATGCCTTGGCACTAGAAGCCGATGAAGGACGTGACTAACGACGAAATGCCTTGGGTAGCTGTAAGTAAGCGATGATCCAGGGATGTCCGAATGGGGGAACCCGGCAGGTAATGCCTGTCATCCATGACTGTTAAGGTCATGCGAAGGAAGACGCAGTGAACTGAAACATCTAAGTAGCTGCAGGAAGAGAAAGCAAAAGCGATTGCCTTAGTAGCGGCGAGCGAAAAGGTAAGAGGGCAAACCGAAGAGTTTACTCTTCGGGGTTGTAGGACTGCAATGTGGACTTAAAGAGTATAGACGAATAACCTGGAAAGGTTAGCCAAAGAGAGTAAAAGCCTCGTAGTTGAAATAGTCTTTATACCTAGCAGTATCCTGAGTACGGCGGGACACGTGAAATCCCGTCGGAATCTGGGAGGACCATCTCCTAACCCTAAATACTCTCTAGTGACCGATAGTGAACCAGTACCGTGAGGGA
>NZ_JBLBUC010000037.1:0-4564 GCF_047290665.1 Streptococcus lishijunsis
ATTTGACGAGGGACCAACTCATCTCCCTGATACAATAGCTCTATCTTATAATCCACAAGATAACCCTTATAGTGGCCACCAACCTTACTATCATAATAATATGAGGCTTGGCTATAATATGAGGCTTGGCTGAGCCAGTCATCTAGTGCTCTTTCATAATCGTTTAGTGTCACTAGACCTGTACGACTATCTGATGGCAGACCGCTGTTTGCATATGATGTGATTAGCCCATAATTCCTAGCTGTATTATCATCAGTCGTCCAAAGAATACTCAATAAATATCTTGGTTCCCAAGCTTCTTGCATGTAGCCTTGGTTCCATTCTTTAGGAATCAGATAAAGCTCATCATTTCCTTGAAAACCAGGTAAATAATCTGTCATATAACCCGTATGACCATTGATAGGTGTCTCTGGATTTTTATAAGCCTTATCAGGCTTAGCATCTATAAAGTCATGGAACTGAATATGAGCCCATGTCGGACGACCTAGCTTATCGAGCTTTCCAAGCGAAAAGTAAGGTTTTTTCTTAAAAGGTAATAAACCCATATCTTTGTAGTCTTGCTTGGTTAGAGCATTGGCTGTCAATGAGACACCCAGTAAGACAGCCGTTAGACCGAGCAAAAACATCTTAATCGCTTGCTTAGCATAGGTTACTCGTTTGTTGACCTTCAACTCTGATCTTATCATCATTTCATCTCCTTTGATTCCGATACTCTTATCATCAGCCTTATGCCGTATATTCTGTAAACAGCTATTCATCCTGATAATGCCATGAATGTGCTACCAATATTGCCTCAAACTGATCATATCAACATATGTTATCTATGTCTTGTCAATACCATTTTGACCCTCGCTACTAGCTTAAAAACATCATCTATCTGATTATAGTTTATCATGTTTACCTTTACTTTTAAATGCTTTACCACTCTTAATTTAACATTCAACTGCTTTGAAACTAAAGGCAAACATGTAGCATTCAGCTCATCATCACGATTAACACCGATACTATAAAGATACTCATTTACTGACTAACATGCTATAATAGTCCTATTGAGTATCCCTCACTAACCAATGCTCTTAAATGAACTTCAGAAACTGAAAGGTACAACTACTTTATGACTCATAACAATAAACGCATGTATCGTTTGCGCATCATCTGGCACATTCTGAAGGTGACGGGGTTTGCGGCCTTCCTCACTTCTTTTTTCAGTTTTATTTTCCTAGCAGCTGGTCTGCTGCTCTGGTTGGAGCCGGATTTTACTAGCTATGGTGATGGTTTATGGTATAGTTTTGTGACCGCAACAACTGTTGGATACGGAGATATGCTGGTCACAACTACTTTTGGACGCATTATCAGTATCATTTTAGCCATTTATGGCATACTGTTTTTAGGAAGTCTATCAGGATTAGTAGTCAGCTACTATACCGAAGTCAGCAAACACTATTCTCATGCCGTTGAAACGGACAAGCAAAAAACTGGTTCTTAAGCACCAGTTTTTTCACGTTTTTGAAACACTAACCTACATTTTCGCACAAATAGGGTTAATCCAATCGTCAGCAAGGAAACAGGTAAAAGCTGAATGGGAAAGAACAGGCTAATAAAAACACCTGCCAGCCACTCCTTTTCAAGAAGAGCAATTGCCATGGACAAACTGACGACCAAGACAACAAACAAGCTATCTACCTGTGGAAAGACTTGAGCTACTGCAAATCCCTGTAAAAAGGCTGCAAAGGTGATGGGAAAAATATCCCCACCTGTCCAACCAGACCACAAGCTTATTTCCAAGAATAACAATTTAGCAAATGACAAAACTATTAATGTCAAAACAGGTGTTTTCAACCCAAGCTCCACAACTGAGTGCAGACTATGTTGCCCTGAAAATAGCAAGGTTGGTGCTACCATTGTCACCAAAAAGATGACAAGACCTCCTAGACTAATCTTAGCCCATAAGGAAAGGTTTAACGTGTCTAAACCTCTATGAATAACGCCTTTTATCCAAGCATAGCTCTTGCCAACTATAACTCCATACACACACAGCGGTAAAAAGAAGAGGCTGTCCATTAACGACCAGCTGGTTTCACCCAACTTCGTCACAAATGAGGGTTGGTCTGTCAATCGCATCATGAGCCAAAAAACCAGTAAACCATTAGCAATCAAGAGGTTGCGTAATGTGTGTCCTGTTTGTTTTTGACTAACGGGATAGGGTAGTAGATAGCGAGTTGGATGAAACAACGTTGTCAGCTGATTGCCAAAGCTATTTCTACCAAAACTTTCCCAGTTAGCTCCCAAATAACGCAACTTGTCTGCTTGCCAAATAGAATAAGCAATGACCACTCCCAGTAGGGGCGCTTCTGGACCAACGCCCGCTCCTGAAAGCAAAATAACGAGAGCCAAGGCAAGGTTTTGCCAAGTATTCTGATAAGAAACGGTTTTCTTTTCAGCCAGTTCATGCAACAACTCATGGCTGGTCTTTGGAAGATTACCCCACTTATTTTTTAAAACAATGACCAACCCCGTCAAAAAAGCCAAGATAAGTAAGGCATAGACAGACCCTAGATGAAATTGATGTGGCAGACTCTCCCATAAGAAATGACTCCCCAACTTTTCAGCTATGATAAAACCATAAGAGACTAAACCAATCAAACCACTATAAACGAAACCCATTAGAGTCAAATAACATTCTTTTTTTCTCAACATACTCTCCCTTACAAGAAAGAGGCTATAAAGCCTCTTTTTTTATGTCATTTTGAAGAATTGAACAACTGCCACAATGCCTTGGTAAACAAAGACAAAGGCAATGGTGTAGCTGATAAATAAACCTGTCATCAATGGGTGACCCATCATCATCAAACCTACAATAATTCCAAAAATGCCCAACCATACAAGTGGTGTTCCAACAGACTTATCCGTCTGACGAACTTTGAAACCAACAATAGTCTTTGTAATACCATTTGTCAAGGCCCAGAACGAAATAATAAATGGTACAAATGTCACCATTTCAATAAAACTACCCGAGAACAAGGCAATAGCTAAAATGAGGGTAACGCTCCCTCCAAACAAATTCCAGCCATACTTTTCTTCTGCTTTGAAATACTGCACAATCTCAGAGATGCCTTGTACTGCAAAGACAAGTGCAAAGATGATCGTCATTGAAGCCAAACTAATAGCCGGATTAGCCGCCATATTAAAACCAACAAGTACTGAAAATATCCCAGCTATCAGTAACAACCATTTCCCATTTTTCGACATTATTTTCTCCTTATCCTTATTTAGAAGGTTTCTCCTCTAGTATGCCATAAATCATCATATCCAAAACTTGTGACAGCTGATGTTCATATCCTGAAACCAACTCTGTCAAGCTGCTGTCTGATGAAACCGTTAGATAATAAGAGCGAAACATTTCTTGGATCAATCTCAGATAACTCATCGCTCGCTTTTCATCAATAGGCTCTTTCAGCTTGGATTCTGATAATAGTTTCTGACAAACTTGTTCATTCAAGTCTAAAAAGATTGCTTTTTGTGGCGCTATATCTGCTTCTAATCCTTTAGGAGTCGCAATTATTGCCTCAAAGAAGACATGACTATGTTCTGGATATTGCTGATAAAATCGGTGACGTCTTTCCATATAATCAGCTAAGGAGGGTATTTCTCCTTCCTCCCCCAAAAACATTGCCAAAGCTTTCTCAAAACTCTCCTGTACACAAGTCAGGTAGAGATCTGTTTTCCCTGAGAAATTATGATACAAGACACCCTTAGAAATGCCATCAACCTTACACAGATCATTGATAACAAAATCTGCATAACCTTTTTGAGCAAATTGGCTCAAAGCTGCTGATATAATTTTTTCACGACGTAGTCTTGTTTTTTCTTCTTTTCTCACATGTTCACCTCTACAATTCTTAATTATAGACCAGTTGGTATATAATGTCAATCGCATTTCCAAAAAAACTAACAAAATATAACTTTGATAGGAAACAAGCTCCAAATCTTTTTGAAAATCATCACAATAGCCTTATGCTATTGTGATTTTTCTTCTATACCAAACATCTGAACATACCTCAATAACTCATTCACCTCCTTTTTTGCATGGCTAATACCACTCCCAATAGTGTCTATCTTCAGTCTTGTCATTGAACTCCTATACCTAAAAGTCATATGTATTTCAATAGGGATGCGACTAGAGTCACCTAGGAAATAAAGTGGTTAAACTGGAAAGATAACCAATCAGAAAATAACACCATCTCATGTTACAAGAAGAAACCTTATTTAATTTCTAAGTCTAGTTGTTAAAGAGCGCTTTAATTTCAGTAATTTCCAGCCTGTATATCCAAGTAAACTAATATATATAACTGCTAGAATCACATAAAAATTAAATATTAGATTTACCGATCCTGATGATACAGTTATCTTCCGAGAAAGATTCGGAACAATAATCGATAAGAATATAACTACAATAGGAAGAAGTCTTTTTTGAAAAATCTGTTGAACCATCTCCAGTTTTGAGGCATCATCAGAAAAAATATCCAATTCATCATCTTTTACTTGCTCTCTCTCTCAAGGGTTC
>NZ_JBLBUC010000038.1:0-4532 GCF_047290665.1 Streptococcus lishijunsis
TTTCTTTAGTGTAGAACACTTTATAAATATTGTCTAGTTTAGTGTAACCGATTCATTAGTATGGATTTAATCATAGAACATAGATTTAATCTTATGTATCCATTAGGCTGTCTTGCTACAATCTATTTCATCAGTGATAATTAGTTAATTGTTCTTGTATCTTTTGCAAGAGTATGCGAATGTAAGAGGAATACAGTATTGGATATTGAGTAGTTTGTTACTTATCTTTAATATTCTTGTGTATTTCAAATTTGTTTCTAAACAATAGAATATTTGAATATTGTATTTAGGAATCTACATATCAAAAACCAAGTTAGAAATAACTTGGTTTTTCTTTTATTAATTTAAGAAATCATCTATATAGTAGTCTAAGTAGGTCTTTTCGCCAGTAATGACAGTCAGATCACTAGACATACCGTACTTAAGAATTTCAGATTCTTTATCTGATAAAGTTTTCTCAGAAGTTACTTTAAAATAATTCCCATTTTCAGTTTCAGTAGCATTGCTATCAATACTTGTAATTTTTGATATTAATATAATATCTTTGTTAGAACTATCTTGAGCTTTAAACCTGATTTTATCGCCTATTTTAAGACTCGAAATATCTTTAGAAGAAATATAAGTTTCAATAGATACTTTTTTTTCTTGACTTATCATAGGGTAAATTTGGGCAATCAATGTTCCCTCAGGAATAAGTTCCGCATTAAGAACCTCATTATTCATATGAACAATGCCTTCTGCATTAGAAATGATTTCTGTATTAGCTAGAACATTATTTTGAACTTCTACTCCGTTCTCAAGCTCTATTCGTTTTTCTTCTAACATAGTCATTTCTTGACCAATTTCAGCTATTTTTTGAGCTTGTAAAGAAGAAAGTTGACTATCTAAACTGGAATTATAAGATTGTTGGATACCAGAATTTGCATATTGAATTTTGTAGTTAGACAGTTCAGCTTGAAATTGTTGAAGCTGAGAATCGATTTGAGAAAGAGTTTGATTTTTTAAAGAAACTTTTTCTAATTCACTCAATCCTGAAATTTGAGACGAGTAAGTGGCATAAAGAGAATAACCTTGATTTGAGTTATTTACTGGAGTTCCTGATGTAATCGCATTCCTTAAGGTTTGATAGTCCGCTATTTTACTTGATAATTCATTGATAGAATTACCAATGGTTTGTTGCGTATTTGTTGCTGTAGCATTCTGTGAAGCTATGGTCCCATTTTGTTGAGATACATCGCTTGTTAATGTCTGCCTTTGATTAAGATAATCCTCAAATCTTTGGTAATAGCCAAATGTGTCTACCTCCTCTTAATATCTATCTCAAAGCACTTAGTCCCAGAGCAATTCCAATAAATAAACCAAGTAGTGCTGAAGCTGTAATTATAACCGCCGCAAGATTGTTTGAGATTTCATTTTTCATAATCAATTCTCCTATTTATGACCATTACGAGAGATACCGATAGCCACATCTGCACTTAACCCCGTTGCTACTCCAACAGAAATAATCCCACCTTTCATCTCCATCAACTCTTGGTCTGTCAGATCAATATAGTTAACAGCCATATTATCCATTTGTTTAAAGTTATTCATAAGCCTATAACCTTTCTACTAGTCCAATTGCGATAATAAACTTAGATTTATTACTTGTTTACAATCTGAGTATAGCATAAAACACATTCTTTGTAAAGGCTTACATTTTAGAATATTCTTCCTTTTTATTAATTTATTGCTGAATAATTATGTAGATAACCCTCTACAAATAGAACTTAATTGAAATAATATCCTGTATAGCTATTAATAAATTTTTTATTCTCTTAAAAAACTTTTATCGCGCCAATTTAATTATGCTTATTCCTTGTAAAATCATATAATTAGCAACAAAAAAGCCCTAGGTAATTGGCATTTATTCCTGGGGCTTTGGTGTAGCCTTGAATTACTTAATCGGCTACTTAATTATATCATTTTTAGACTTTAAGTCAAAAATATGCTATCCGATTTGTCAAGTCAAATGCAACAGATTCGATAGTAGACTAGAAAAATTGTGTTCAATCGCAAACAAAAAATATGCGGTTTTATACTTGAGAATTCGTCTAGGCCTATTATTGATAGCAGGGACGTAGCGATTGAGTTCTTCTGTCGTTAGTGGATTAAGGGAGATACCTTTTGGAAGAAACTCTCTCAAGAGACCATTAAAATGCTCATTCGTTCCTCTTTCGTGAGAAGAATAAGGATGAGCAAAATAAACGTCAACACTTTTTAGAGTTGATAATCTACTGAACTCTGAGCCATGTCTGACGTAATAGACCCAATAGGATACTGAGACAGTAAGCTCTTAACAGCCTTGTTGATTGTTTCAGCCTGTTTATTCGTCAGTTTTAAGGCGATGACAAATCGCGTCGTCTGATGCTCTACCAAAGTCATGACAACAGCTTCATTTCTGGTCTTTTTTCCGAGAATTAAATCAATTTCCCAATGCCCAAAATTAGAACGATTCGTAATGATTTCTGGACGTTCTTCATAGGTAAATCAATCGGTCTAACCCTCAATAGTCTGTCTTTGATGTAGCGATAAACTGTCTTGGTTGAAGGGGTGACTTTCAGTAGATGTTCTTCTCGGTAAGTCTGCACAAAGCTATCGACACTGTGGTAGCGAGGTTTCGTTTTCAGGGCTTTCTCAAGTTCTTTGAAGAAGAACTTAGAACAGTTGTTTAGCTTGTGATAGACACTTTTGCGACGGTTGGTCTCATAAACACGTTGATCATTATCTGCGAAATAAGTCGTATAATAGGTCAGTTTCTCATTTTTATTTTGAACTTGTGTCACCTCTACTCGCTTCAGTTTACGACTGATGGTTGAGCGATGACGACTAATCAGACGTGCAGTCTCAGCTGGTTTCTTTCCATCTTGAGATAGGCACTCATTTCTCCGCGTTCAGAGGCTGAAAGGTGTGAATAGGTTGATTTTTTGTTACAATGATTAGTGGACATGTTCATCTGCTTTCTATACTGAGTTTGGGAATTCTAGTCTATCAGACGAACATGTCTTTTTGTTGCACTTCATTTTACAACGCGGGGAATTAAAGATAAGAATAAAAACGGTATCTTTAAAATGAAAAAGAAAGATTAATACTAACAATAGTAGTATAATATCAGTATAAAGTGATTGGAGAATAATAATGACAACAGTAACATTTAAGGTAGATGATAATTTAAAGGAAGAAGTAAGCAAGTTGTATAAATCTATGGGACTGGATTTATCAAGTGCTTTACGTTTGTTTATGAAACAGTCGTTAATCTCGCAGAGTATCCCATTTGAAATCAAAGCTGACAAATTATCTTCTATCATTGATGATGTGGAAAATGATAATAATATGAGTGAGACTTTTTCAGATATAAAAAGTTTGATGGAGAGTTTAAATGCTTAAGCTTAAGTATCATAAGCAATTTAAAAAAGATTTTAAATTAGCTTTGAAGCGAGGTTTAGATAGTTCTAAATTAGAAGAAGTTTTAGAATTTTTAGTCAAACGAGAAACACTGCCAACTAGATATAGAGATCACTAATTGCTTGATAGTAGGCGTTATCAAAATGTTCGAGAGTGCCATATTCAACTGGTTATTGATATATATAGGGTAGATAATGAGGAACTTGTTTTAAGTTTATTGAGAACAGGTAGTCATTCAGATTTATTTTAGAAGTCATGATTTAATATCATGGCTTTTTATTTTTGTGTAAAAGGAATTGATGATGAGAGGCTATATCAGGGAGAAAGTGATATTAGTTGGCTATCAACTTTATTGCCTTTTTTGTAAGATAAGTTATAATAATTCTTAGGAGTTATTATGAGATTTGATTATAGAAGCAGACGTTTATCAAAAAAATATTTATTGGAAGTGTGGACACAGTTATATTTTTCTCATCCTAAAAGTCTCATTTTATATCATAGATTTAAAGTTAAAAAAGGTAAAATAAGAAAAATTGGATGGCTAGATCGTCGTAAATTCCAGTTGCAGAATATATCAATAGAAGAGCTAGATATGGTTAGAGAGATGTTAAGTTCATTTGATATAAACCAATTAGAAGAATTGGACTATTTTATTCAAATGTCAGTTGTTGATAGCGATGGTATGGAGAGCGTAAAATTTGCTCGTAAATATTTTTGGAATGGGTTGATTTTGTCTATCGTACCTTTGTTTTTTACTTTTTTTGAAATAGAGAAAACTGTTATAAGTGTTAATGGAGATATTATTTATTTAATAATTCAGATAATGGGTTTTGTTTGGTTTTTATTATATGCTGGATTCGAATTGTTTTTAGACTATTCAACATATAAAAAGAGAACTTCTGTAAATAGTATCTTGCCTAAATTGATTAAGGATATACTGAAGGAAAAACAAGAAAATTGCTGAGGTTGTGAGTTGATATACTCCCCTCATAGTGGACAGTGAAAAACAAAAAATGCTCACTAGAAACTGAACGGTTCCCTGTCAAGTAGACAGTCAAATACTAAAAGATATTAAGCAACCTGATTCCTGA
>NZ_JBLBUC010000039.1:0-4050 GCF_047290665.1 Streptococcus lishijunsis
AGCAGATATTCGACCTCCTAGTTTTAAAATGAATATATATGTGTGTCTGCTGTCTCTAAAGGGTGGGTAAATTCTGCTGTCTATCCGCTATCTAGGGCAAGTAACGTCCTTCTTGTAATTATTTTCCTAAAAGTGTCTCTCTCAAAAACTTATTACTTGCCCTAGATAGCGGATAGGCTTAGTTTGGAGGTATTATGTTAGCTGTTATTGTTGTTATGTTAGTAACGCTTATTGTGGCTGTTTTATATGCCTCTATGCGTTTGTCTAGCCAGTTATCACGGCTAGAAGAGTAAGAATATTTAGTAAAGAAAGGAAGTTGTGCTTATGCAAACAGCTATTCAGGTTTTTCGAATGGTACAGGTCATTTGTACTATTATTGGATTGATTTGGGTTCTAATAGGAGCGATGGATTTTTTTGGTGGACGAAATAACAATGAGCCTACTCGTCAAGAAAAAGGTGGTTCTTATATGGTTACTGGTGGGGCTTTTGGTGTCATTGCTGGTTCGGTGTGTCAAGCTATCATTCAATTGTTGGGTTCGATTGGTTAGAAGAAGGGAGCTAGAGCATGAACGAAGTAACTTATTCTCTAGCCAAATATTCGTCAACGGTTAATAGCTACGCTGATAAGATAGCCGATGCACTTCAAGCAGTGGCTATGGTCATTATTTTGACCTTTTTTCTTTTTGATATCATGTCTTGGAACAAAAGGCTGGGTCAAGGAGGCGGAAGCCTTACCATACAGCTTTTCATGGAAGTCGCTATCAACTACGTTATTGCTTTTGTGTTGGTTCTCTACAGTTCTGAAATCTTTGATCTGATTGTCTTGTTCTTTAACAAAGCGATTGGGGTGGTCAATAGCATCTTGCCTAATAAAGATTTGGATATGGACGTAGACGTATCAGGAGTTAGTGGTTGGTTGTGGAAACAGATAGTCGGATTAGTTGGAAAATTAATTGAGTTTATAGCTAAAGTATCAACTAATATTTTGATCTTCATGCGCTTTTTCCAAATGTATATCCTAAAAGCATTAGCACCTCTAATCATTGCTTTCTTTATGAGTGAGCAGACTCGTCATGTAGCGTTCAACTTCTTCAAGCATTTTTCTGCTTATGCTTTTCAGGGACTTCTATTAGTCATCATTGTGAAAATTTACCCTGCTATTATAAAAGATGATTACTTTAGAATAGCAGAGAGTGGCGGTTTTGAAGGGTTGATGGTAGCCTTTGCTTCTTTAGCTAAAGGGATTGTATTTATCATGGCACTTTTTGGTAGTCAAAGTTTAGCGAAAAGGCTTTTAAGCGTTAGCTAATTATGCTATACTATAAATGTGAAGTAACTTATATGTATATAAGTTGAGCGATTAGAATATGAGAATTTGGGAGGAAGCGAGATGGAAGAAAGAAAGGTTTTAAGAGCTAGTGGCTGGTCTAAGCTTGGTTCTGTATTTGGTTTTATTTTGTCGGGTTTGTTGGGGTTACTCACAGTGGTGCTCGCAACACCATTCTTTCTTCTCTCACTACTCTTTAATTGGATAAAAGCAGGAATTGGTCTGACTTTATTTTGGATCATTGCTTACGCTGTCTATGATTCATTTGTACTTCAAAATAGCAGCATTAGCTTAGATCCTTTTGCCAACGAATGGACAGTTGTTGCTATTTTAGCAGTTTCATTCATCGTTGCCTTGATTGCGACTATCAATGGGGATTAGGCGTTTCAATTGTTGACGAAAAAACAAACACTTTGCTTAGGCAAGGTGTTTTTGTGTTGTGTAATATAGAAAACTAATGAGTACGGCTATGGAGGAAAGTGGCATGAATTTATCTAATGAGTTAATAGACAAAGCTTTTAAAGAATTACGTGTCGGGAAAGAAGCTGAGGCACATCGTCAGATGATGGATTCACAACAGCTTTTTGATAAAATCTATTATGAGAATTATTTGTTGAAGGATCTGGTTAGTTCTGCTTTATTGATGGGAAAGTTGTTACTAGCTGATATTCCTCAGTCAGTTCGCATCCGAGAAGCTAAAGGTAGCGGTTTTTTTTATGGCGATGCCCTACGCTATGCCAGAGAGAGTAGGAATATTAATTATGCTATCGAGGTGTTGATGCTTATTCATGATGATGCTAGTCAAGCGGTTGTCTTAGAGCTTGCGGATAATAGGGAATATCGAGAACTCTTATCTAGTTGGTTTAGCTACATCTCTTATGTTATAATGGAGTTCAGAGGAGATGAGGCACTTGAGAGATATATTCAACATCAAAAAGAAGTTTACCCAGAACTCTTCAAAGTCTGTGGATTTTGAGGAACATTATAATAAATTACGTGAAAAATATTTAGATTTAAAAAGGGAGAGCGAACGTCTAACTAAGAAATTAGAGAGAGTAGAGAGGCATAATCGATATCCTGAAGAAGCCATTTTATTCAGTACTTCTCATGGTAATTATTATCCTGTTATCACGGTCAGGCAGAAATTATCTATTTACTGGCAAGTTGAGAGTCTTTGTTTTGAGTTAACAGGAAGAAACGAGAGAGAGCGTTATGGTTTTTTATATCTTAAGCCTATTTATAAAGAGACGACGTCTCCCTCTTTAAAAATAGTGAAAAGATTAGTTATCAGAGATTTTGTTATTGATAATAAATATCGAGATAGAGGTTTTGGGAGTCTTTTACTTAGAGAAGTATTGCTTTATTTGGTTAGCTTATTTGGGACTAAGACACCTGTCGTAGGGAGTCTCTCAGCTGTAGATGAAGCTGATCTAAATAATCATATGCGTAGAAATCATTTTTACAAAAAGTTTGGCTTTGAAGTAACAAATGGACGGATATTCTTAGAAGAAATAGATGTCAAATTTTTAGCGCAATTAAGAGATGACGCATAAAACACTTTGCTTAGGCAAGGTGTTTTCGTGTTGTGTAATATAGAAAACTAATGATATAATGAAGAGGTATAGTACATGGTTAAAAGAAGGTTAAGAGTTCTATGAAATCCGTTATTAAAAATGGTTATAAGTGGTGGATGGGACGGTCTGAGCGTTACTATAAACAAGCTCAAATGTATTATGATACGCAAGATAAAGAAGCATTGTGGGCAGAGTATATTGAGTTAGAAGTTAGAAAAATAGAACCTCTCGAAGATGGGAGTTACTTGTAGGGTTGGGCTTAACAGTCATTTTTTCTGAAGACTTAAAGAGGATATTAGCGATTATGGTTTCTCCTCTGACTGGAGTTGCAATAAGTCAGCTACAAGAAAGTATCCTCATGAGCTTGTTTATCTGCATCTTAATCGGGGTATTGGTCTTCACGTTTCTGATTCAGAATTTGGGTTATTCCTTGCTTGTTGAAGTTGTTTTTTTGGTTATTCAGAAGGAAATTAAGGAGGATACATGCAAAACAAATATAAATTAGGTAGTGAGTTTTTGAAACGTTTTGATGACTATGAGCGCCCAATTATGTTTGGTTTTACTCTTCGGCAGGTAGTCCTGCTACTGGGTATTATTTTAGTATCTGGTATTACGATTGCTATCTCGTTGCTAGGTTTGTCAAAACTGTTTATCTATTTAGTGGCGTTCTTATTATCACCGCCCTTTATTATTTATGGAATCGGTAAGGATGAAACCATAAGGGATAGATTGCGCTTTATGCTCAGGGTTCAAAAACGAGGGTATGTGACAGAGTTTCAAGAACCTAAAGTTTTATCTAAAGACGATTTTAAAAATTGGAATAAGGTTACAGAATACAACTAACAGCCTAATGTGAGGCTGTTTTTTGGATATTAAGAAAGGCGAGCTTATGTCATTTGAAGCTATTTACGAGTATATGGATGTTTATCCTGTACGACTCTACGAGCTTGTTTTATTTGCTTTGTTTGTTTATGTGGGTTTGTGGGGAGTCAAACAAGTTAAATCTCAAAAAGAAGATTATTTATCAGGCAAGATATACCCTGCACATGTCAGAGCAGATGGGGTTCGTTTACCCAAAGACGAGGAGGGTAAGGTGAAAAGGCAACACTTTTCTGTACACATTTTATAAAGTGTTTTTCTTAAGTGAT
>NZ_JBLBUC010000004.1:0-95501 GCF_047290665.1 Streptococcus lishijunsis
CTCTAAATATTTTTTGTCAAATACCTTGAAAGGCTTGACAAATGGTAGAAAAAGGTTAAGTTAAAATTTAAAGAGTATCATCTATTGACGATAGCTAAAAAATGTGCTATTATACTAGACGGTACTTTTTACTTTTGGTCTCTCAAAAGTGTACAGAGACGTGCTGACAATAGTTGCAAAGTACACACAAAAAGAAAGATGTCACCATCGTTTCTTTTAACCAAAACTAAAAAAACAGGAGAATGTAGATGCCTACAATTAACCAGTTGGTTCGTAAACCACGTAAATCTAAAGTAGAAAAATCTAAATCACCAGCGCTTAACGTTGGTTACAACAGTCACAAAAAAGTTCCTACAAATATCTCATCACCACAAAAACGTGGTGTTGCGACACGTGTTGGAACAATGACACCTAAAAAACCTAACTCTGCCCTTCGTAAATTCGCTCGTGTACGTTTGAGCAACCTTATCGAAGTAACAGCTTATATCCCAGGTATCGGACACAACCTTCAAGAACACAGTGTTGTGCTTATCCGTGGCGGACGTGTAAAAGACCTTCCAGGGGTACGTTACCATATCGTTCGTGGTGCACTTGATACAGCAGGTGTAGCTGACCGTAAACAAAGCCGTTCTAAATACGGTGCAAAACGCCCTAAAGGGTAAGAAAATAGGAGGGTAAGAGAAAATGAGTCGTAAAAACCAAGCGCCAAAACGCGAAGTATTACCAGATCCATTATACAATTCAAAAATCGTTACACGTCTTATCAACCGTGTAATGCTTGATGGTAAACGTGGTACAGCTGCTACTATCGTTTACGATGCTTTTGAGCAAATTAAAGAATCAACAGGTAACGATGCACTTGAAGTATTTGAAACAGCTATGGAAAATATCATGCCTGTTCTTGAAGTACGTGCACGTCGTGTTGGTGGTTCTAACTACCAAGTCCCAGTTGAAGTACGTCCAGAACGTCGTACAACACTTGGTCTTCGTTGGTTGGTAAATGCTTCACGTGCTCGTGGTGAACACACTATGAAAGATCGTCTAGCAAAAGAAATCATGGATGCTGCCAACAACACAGGTGCATCAGTTAAGAAACGTGAAGATACTCACCGTATGGCTGAAGCGAACCGTGCATTTGCACACTTCCGTTGGTAATCACCTGATACTAAAAAGACTAAGAATAGACTATAAAAGAGTGATATTACGGTCATATGTTTTGCATATGACGTAGGGCTCCCTTTTATGAGTCTTTAGTCTGTTAGGTATAAGTAGGTGATTTAAAGTGGCTAAAGCCTTTATTAACAGTGTTTTTAGCATTTTTAATCCCTAAACCTTCAGTTTGCTTAGTTGTCAAATTGAAGGTAAAAACAAGAAATCAGTAAAAACGGGTAGGTCCTGCCTATCCGTTTTTTACAAATAATGGTATAATAGTTTTTGTAAATTAAAAAATTATAGGAGAAAACAATGGCACGCGAATTTTCACTTGAAAAAACTCGTAATATCGGTATCATGGCTCACGTTGATGCCGGTAAAACAACTACAACTGAGCGTATCCTTTACTACACTGGTAAGATTCACAAAATTGGTGAAACTCACGAAGGTGCGTCACAAATGGACTGGATGGAGCAAGAGCAAGAACGTGGTATCACAATCACTTCTGCCGCTACAACAGCGCAATGGAAAGACACTCGTGTAAATATCATTGACACACCAGGGCACGTGGACTTCACTATTGAAGTACAACGTTCTCTTCGTGTTCTTGACGGTGCGGTGACAGTTCTTGATGCTCAATCAGGTGTTGAGCCTCAAACAGAAACAGTATGGCGTCAAGCGACTGAATACGGGGTTCCACGTATCGTATTTGCCAACAAAATGGATAAAATCGGTGCAGATTTCCTTTACTCAGTAAGCACGCTTCATGACCGTCTTCAAGCTAACGCACATCCAATTCAATTGCCAATCGGTTCAGAAGATGATTTCCGTGGTATCATCGACCTTATCAAGATGAAAGCTGAAATTTACACAAATGACCTTGGTACAGATATTCTTGAAGAAGATATTCCAGCAGAATACCTTGAACAAGCTGAAGAATACCGTGAAAAATTGGTTGAAGCTGTTGCCGAAACTGATGAAGACCTCATGATGAAATACCTTGAAGGTGAAGAAATCACAAACGATGAATTGAAAGCTGCTATCCGTAAAGCAACTATCAACGTTGAATTTTACCCTGTACTTTGTGGTTCTGCCTTCAAAAACAAAGGTGTTCAATTGATGCTTGATGCGGTACTTGATTACCTTCCAAGTCCACTTGATATTCCTGCGATTAAAGGTGTTAACCCAGATACTGACGAAGAAGAAACACGTCCAGCATCTGATGAAGAGCCTTTTGCAGCCCTTGCCTTCAAGATTATGACAGACCCATTTGTAGGACGTTTGACATTCTTCCGTGTTTACTCTGGTGTTCTTAACTCAGGTTCATATGTTTTGAATACAACTAAAGGTAAACGTGAACGTATCGGACGTATCCTTCAAATGCACGCTAACACACGTAAAGAAATCGAGACAGTTTACTCTGGTGATATTGCGGCAGCTGTTGGTTTGAAAGATACAACAACTGGTGATTCATTGACTGATGAAAAAGCGAAAGTTATTCTTGAGTCAATCGAAGTGCCAGAACCAGTTATCCAACTTATGGTTGAGCCAAAATCTAAAGCAGACCAAGATAAGATGGGTATCGCTCTTCAAAAATTGGCTGAAGAAGACCCAACATTCCGCGTTGAAACAAACGTTGAAACAGGTGAAACAGTTATCTCTGGTATGGGTGAGTTGCACTTGGATGTCCTTGTTGACCGTATGAAACGTGAATTCAAGGTTGAAGCTAATGTAGGTGCTCCTCAAGTATCTTACCGTGAAACATTCCGTGCAAGCACTCAAGCACGTGGATTCTTCAAACGCCAATCTGGTGGTAAAGGTCAATTTGGTGATGTTTGGATTGAATTTACACCAAATGAAGAAGGTAAAGGTTTCGAGTTTGAAAATGCTATCGTCGGTGGTGTTGTCCCTCGTGAATTTATTCCTGCTGTTGAAAAAGGATTGGAAGAATCAATGGCTAACGGTGTCCTTGCGGGTTACCCAATGGTTGACATTAAAGCTAAACTTTACGATGGATCATACCATGATGTTGACTCATCTGAAACTGCCTTCAAGATTGCAGCCTCTCTTGCCCTTAAAGAAGCCGCTAAGAGCGCACAACCAGTTATCCTTGAGCCAATGATGCTTGTGACAATTACAGCACCAGAAGACAACCTTGGTGATGTTATGGGTCACGTGACAGCTCGTCGTGGACGTGTTGATGGTATGGAAGCTCGTGGTAACACACAAGTTGTACGTGCTTATGTACCACTTGCAGAAATGTTTGGTTATGCGACTGTTCTTCGTTCTGCAACACAAGGACGCGGTACTTTCATGATGGTATTTGACCACTACGAAGATGTACCAAAATCTGTTCAAGAAGAAATCATCAAAAAAAATAACGGAGAATAATCTCTAAAAAAGTGCCCTAGGCACTTTTTTTAGTTATATCAGTAAAAATATTGCAATTTTATAGAAATAGTTATATAATATGTAGTGTTGAAAGGACTTGTACATTTAGTCAAGTTAATCTTTTCACATTAACTAAGAGGCTAGTCCTCTAAATATTATTTATTTGATTTTCATAAGGAGGAAATCACTAATGGTAGTTAAAGTTGGTATTAACGGTTTCGGTCGTATCGGTCGTCTTGCTTTCCGTCGTATCCAAAATGTTGAGGGTGTTGAAGTAACTCGTATCAACGACCTTACAGATCCAGCAATGCTTGCACACTTGTTGAAATACGATACTACTCAAGGTCGTTTCGACGGTACTGTTGAAGTAAAAGAAGGTGGATTTGAAGTTAACGGTAAATTCGTTAAAGTTTCTGCTGAAAGCGATCCAGCAAACATCGACTGGGCAACTGACGGTGTAGATATCGTTCTTGAAGCTACAGGTTTCTTTGCTTCTAAAGAAAAAGCTGAAAAACACATCCATGAAAATGGTGCTAAGAAAGTTGTTATCACTGCACCAGGTGGTAACGATGTTAAAACTATCGTTTTCAACACTAACCATGATATCCTTGATGGTACAGAAACAGTTATCTCAGGTGCTTCATGTACAACTAACTGTCTTGCACCAATGGCAAAAGCTTTGAATGATGCTTTTGGTATCAAACAAGGTTTGATGACAACTATCCACGGATACACTGGAGACCAAAACACTCTTGACGCTCCACACCGCGGTGGTGACCTTCGTCGTGCTCGTGCAGCTGCAGCAAACATCGTACCTAACTCAACAGGTGCTGCGAAAGCTATCGGTCTTGTTATCCCAGAATTGAACGGTAAACTTGACGGTGCTGCACAACGTGTTCCAGTTCCAACTGGTTCTGTTACTGAATTGGTAGCTATTCTTGACAAAGATGTAACTGCTGAAGAAGTAAACGCAGCTATGAAAGCAGCTTCAAACGAATCTTACGGATACACTGAAGACCAAATCGTATCTTCAGATATCGTAGGTATCTCATACGGTTCATTGTTTGACGCTACTCAAACTAAAGTACAAACTGTTGATGGTAATCAATTGGTTAAAGTTGTTTCATGGTATGATAACGAAATGTCATACACTTCACAACTTGTTCGTACACTTGAATACTTCGCAAAAATTGCTAAATAATTTTTGTTAGAAAAAGAAACTAGATTTATCTAGTTTCTTTTTTGATATTTGCATTCTTTTACGAAACTTTGTGAAAAATATGGTATAATAAAAGAGTACAAAAATAATAAGGAGTCTTTACTAATGGCTAAAATGACTGTTAAAGACGTGGATTTGAAAGGTAAAAAAGTCCTCGTTCGTGTTGACTTTAACGTACCTTTGAAAGACGGCGTTATCACTAATGACAACCGTATCTCAGCGGCACTTCCAACAATTAAATATATTGTTGAACAAGGTGGTCGTGCAATTCTTTTTTCTCACCTTGGACGTGTGAAAGAAGAAGCTGATAAAGAAGGTAAATCTCTTGCTCCAGTTGCGAAAGATTTATCTGAAAAACTTGGTCAAGAAGTTATCTTCCCAGGTGTGACACGTGGTGAAGCCTTGGAAGCAGCTATTGCTGATATGAAAGATGGCGATGTCTTGCTTGTAGAAAACACTCGTTTTGAAGATGTTGATGGCAAGAAAGAATCTAAAAATGATCCAGAACTTGGTAAATATTGGGCAAGTCTTGGTGATGGTATTTTTGTTAATGATGCATTTGGTACAGCACACCGTGCACACGCTTCAAATGTTGGTATTTCAGCAAATGTTGACAAAGCCGTTGCTGGTTTCCTTCTTGAAAATGAAATTGCTTATATCCAAGAAGCCGTTGAAACACCTGAGCGTCCATTTGTAGCTATTCTTGGTGGTTCAAAAGTATCTGACAAGATTGGTGTTATTGAAAACCTTCTTGAAAAAGCTGATAAAGTGCTTATCGGTGGTGGTATGACTTATACTTTCTTTAAAGCACAAGGTATTGAAATCGGAAATTCTCTTGTGGAAGAAGATAAATTAGATGTGGCAAAATCACTTCTTGAAAAAGCAAATGGTAAATTGATTTTACCAGTTGACTCAAAAGAAGCTAATGCTTTTGCAGACTATACTGAAGTTAAAGATACTGAAGCTGAAGCAGTTGACCCAGGTTTCCTTGGTCTTGACATTGGTCCAAAATCTATCGCTAAGTTTGACGAAGCTCTTACAGGCGCTAAGACAGTCGTGTGGAATGGTCCTATGGGTGTCTTTGAAAACCCTGATTTCCAAGCAGGTACTATTGGTGTTATGGATGCTATCGTTAAACAACCTGGTGTTAAATCAATCATCGGTGGTGGAGACTCAGCAGCAGCAGCCATTAACCTTGGACGTGCTGATAAATTCTCATGGATTTCTACTGGTGGTGGAGCTTCTATGGAGTTATTGGAAGGTAAAGTCTTGCCAGGTCTTGCAGCTCTTACAGACAAATAAGAAAAAGGTGGCTAAGGCCATCTTTTTTTGTAGATCACAGCTTATGTTCACATCTTTTGGTTTTAAGGCTTTTATGATAGAATGGAATTATTATAAGTGGTGGAAGGCATTATGCTGAAAAAATATAAATTTGACTTGAGTAAATTTCATTTAGGTATGCGCACCTTAAAGACGGGGCTGGCTGTATTTATTGTACTGTTGGTATTTCATTTTTTTGACTGGGAAGGCCTGCAAATTGGCGCTTTAACAGCAGTTTTTAGCTTGCGTGAGGACTTTGATAAGAGTATTCATTTTGGCTTGTCACGTATTGTCGGCAATAGCATAGGTGGCTTATTATCCCTTATATTTTTTCTCTTAAAGCTGACATTTCATGAAGCATTCTGGGTCACCTTGTTTGTGGTGCCTTTGTTGACCATGCTTTGTATTATGATAAATGTTGCTATTGACAATAAAGCAGGGATTATTGGAGCAGTGTCGGCGCTTTTGATTATTACGCTATCTATTCCGACGGGCAATACGATTATCTATGTTTTCACACGGATATTTGAGACCTTTTGTGGTGTTTTTGTGGCAACTTTGGTCAATACAGATATTGACTGGTTACGTCAGAAGATACTCAAAAAAGAAAATAAATCACAGTGATGTTATAAAATCTAACATAAGCACTTGACATTGTTTCATAATCATTTTATAATGGAGTAGTGAAAGGAGGACGTCATGGGAGGTAAGGAACTAAGACGCAGTATGGCTTTGTTTTCGATAGGTGCGGTCATGAAATTGACGGACTTATCAGCTAGGCAAATTCGCTACTATGAAGACCAAGGGCTGATAGCACCAGAGAGAACATCTGGAAATCGTCGTATGTTTTCATTAAATGATATGGATCGCTTGCTAGAAATCAAAGATTTTCTGGATGAGGGCCTCAATATCGCTGCTATCAAGCGTGAGTATGCTGATCGTAAAGACCGTAAATTGCAAAAACAGCAAGCATTGACAGATGCGGATGTGAGACGTATCTTACATGATGAACTTCAAAATCAAGGTCGTTTTTTGACCCCTTCACAAACCATTGGCAAAGGTCGCTTTTAAGCGTTAGTGTTAGTAAATCTAAGGAGATAAGATGGCAATCACAGCAGCAGATATTCGTCGTGAAGTAAAAGAAAAAAATGTAACTTTTTTACGTTTAATGTTCTCAGATATTGCTGGAACACTTAAAAATGTCGAAATTCCAGCAACAGACGAACAGTTGACTAAGGTACTATCCAACAAAGCTATGTTTGATGGTTCTTCCATTGAAGGCTTTGTCCGTATCAATGAATCTGATATGTACCTCTACCCTGATCTTGATACTTGGACTGTTTTTCCTTGGGGAGGGGAAAACGGTGCGGTAGCTGGTCTGATTTGTGATATTTATACCGCTGAAGGTGAGCCTTTTGCTGGGGACCCACGTGGTAATTTAAAACGTGCGCTTAAGCATATGGAAGAGGCTGGTTTTAAATCGTTTAACCTTGGTCCAGAGCCAGAGTTTTTCCTCTTTAAGTTGGATGAGAGAGGTGAGCCAACACTTGAGGTAAATGACCGTGGTGGTTATTTTGATCTAGCGCCGACAGACTTAGCTGATAACACACGTCGTGAAATTGTGAATGTCTTGACAGAAATGGGATTTGAAGTTGAAGCGAGTCACCATGAAGTTGCTGTTGGACAGCATGAGATCGACTTTAAATATGCAGATGTTCTAAAGGCTTGTGATAATATTCAAATTTTCAAATTAGTCGTTAAAACGATTGCACGTAAACACGGGCTTTATGCTACTTTCATGGCAAAGCCTAAATTCGGTATCAATGGTTCTGGTATGCACTGTAATATGTCACTGTTTGACCAAGAGGGCAATAATGCTTTCTTTGATCCAGAAGATCCAAGAGGCATGCAATTGTCTGAGACAGCTTATGCTTTTCTTGGCGGTTTGATGCATCATGCTTATAGCTTTACAGCTATTATGAACCCGACAGTAAACTCTTACAAACGTTTGGTTCCTGGTTATGAAGCGCCTGTTTATATTGCTTGGGCAGGACGTAATCGCTCTCCATTGATTCGCGTTCCTGCTTCACGTGGTATGGGGACACGTTTGGAATTGCGTTCGGTTGATCCGACAGCTAATCCTTATTTAGCTCTTGCTGTTTTACTAGAAGCTGGACTTGATGGGATTAAGCATAAGATTGAAGCTCCAGCTCCAATTGAGTCTAATATCTATGTTATGTCTCCTGCTGAACGTAAAGCTGCTGGTGTGCTTGATTTACCATCAACGCTTCACAATGCTCTCAAGGCATTAGAAGAGGATGAAGTGGTTAAAGCGGCCTTAGGCGATCATATTACGACAAACTTCCTTGAAGCTAAACGTATTGAGTGGGCTAGCTATGCTGCCTTTGTCTCTCAATGGGAAATTGATAATTACCTTGATTTGTACTAATTCTATGAAGATTAAAAAGCTGGTTGATCCAGCTTTTTTGCTTATCAAAAAATAAGCTAGGAGACTAGCTTATTTTTTAGGTTTATGATGTTGTTTTCCTTTTTTAGGAGCATCCTTTGCCTGTTGTTTATCAGGGGTCAAGACCATAGGGATGATGATAGGTTCTCTTTCGGTCCGTTCATAGAGGAATGGGCGCAACGCATTGACAATAGCACCGTTGACAGACTGGATACTAGCTTCTTTGTTTTTAAGAGCAATACGAATAGCATTGAAGAGAATACGCTGGCTTTCACGAATGAGGCTACCAGACTCTCTCATGTAGATAAAACCACGACTGAGAATATCAGGACCTGCTAAAATCATCTTAGACTTGAAGTCCACAGTCGCAACAGCAAGGACGACACCATCCTCAGATAAATCATGTCTATCGCGTAAGACAGCTGCACCGATGTCACCGATACCATTACCATCCACATAGATATCTTGAGCATTGAAGTGTCCTGCACGGCGTGCGTTATCTTTGGTCAGGGCAAGCACATCACCGTTTTCCATGATAAAGATATTGTCTTTATCAACACCAACATCTTGGGCTAGTCCTGCATGAATTTTTTGCATGCGATACTCACCATGGACAGGCATGAAGTACTTAGGCTTGATAAGGCGGAGCATGAGTTTTTGCTCTTGCTGTCCGCCGTGTCCTGAGGTATGAATGTTATTGATTTTACCATGGATAACATCGACGCCTGCTTCTTGAATAGTATTGATTAGCTTGTTGACACTGGTTGTATTTCCTGGAATAGGGCTAGATGAGAAAATGACGGTATCACCTGGTTGGAGGGTCACTTGTCTATGTGTTCCATTGGCGATACGGGCAAGAGCTGCCATAGGCTCACCTTGGCTTCCCGTACACATAATCATGACTTCGCTAGCATGGTAATCTTTGAGTTCGTTTGGTTCGATAAACGTTCCCTTAGGTACCTTTATGTAACCAAGCTCTATACCGTTGACGATGGCTTTTTCCATAGAACGTCCAAAGACAGCAATTTTACGTCCTGTCTTGACAGCAGCTTCAGCTGCTTGTTGTAAACGGAAGATATTTGAAGCAAAGGAGGCAAATATGATACGTCCATGAATACCTTCAATAATCTTCATGATGGATTGGCCGACAACTTTTTCAGAGTTGGTAAATGTAGGTATCTCAGCGTTTGTAGAATCGGATAATAGGCATAAGACGCCTTCTTCGCCAAGAGCTGCCATACGATGTAAATCAGCAGGCTCACCAACAGGTGTAAAGTCAAACTTAAAGTCCCCTGTACAAACGATTTTTCCTTGAGGGGTATCAATGACAATACCTAATGGCTCTGGAATAGAGTGTGTAGTGCGGAAAAAAGTCACACTGAGATGCTTAAACGTAAGCTCTGTGTTAGCGTTTATCTCGTGGAGCTTGGCATCTCTTAAAAGACCATGCTCTTCTAGCTTTCCACGAATTAGAGCTAAGGCGAGAGGTCCCGCGTAGATGGGGACGTTGACTTGTTTTAAAAGAAAAGGGATACCACCGATATGGTCTTCGTGACCGTGGGTGATAACAAGAGCTTTGATACGGTCGCTATTTTCGACGATATATGAGTAATCAGGGATGACGTAATCAATACCGAACAAATCATCTTCGGGAAATTTGATACCAGCATCGACAATGATAATCTCATTTTGATATTCGATACCGTAGGTATTTTTACCAATCTCGCCAAGTCCTCCGATGGCGTAAACACCGACCTCCTCTGGTTTTAAGTGTATTTGTGACATATTAGAACTCCGTTATTTCAAAAACGCCAGTTTCTTTTTCATATTCGAGATGTTTGTCTGATAGTAATTCGATAAACTCGACATTATAGGCGGTATGCTCTTCGATAAGTTTACGAGCTTTGATACGTCCAGACAGCTCATTTTCAGCGTCAATATCGAGATAAAGGGCTTTGGTTTGTTCACGGCGTGGGCTGGTTTGTTTGGTTTCTTGATAAAAAACTTTATAAATCATGTCAATCCTTTCTATTATCAAGTGCTTAATCAATAGACTACAAATGTATCAAGCCCTATGGGACTTGATTGTGACCTATGAAATTGTATCGTGTAGTAGATTTAACCTTGATTCGTTGCAATTATTACAATTATATCATAAAATAATAGAGACAATCAAGTAGAAGGAAAGTGAATCATGAAAGTTTTATCATTTGATACTTCCAGTAAAGCCTTATCTGTAGCGCTTTTGGATGGTGAGTCTCTGATGGCAGAGAGTCTGCTTGCTATCAAAAAAAATCACAGTACTAGTCTGATGCCGACCATTGATTTTCTGATGACAAGTGTGGGGTGGCAAGCAGAGGATTTAGAGCGAATCGTTGTGGCAAAAGGTCCAGGGTCTTATACGGGTTTACGCGTAGCAGTGGCAACGGCTAAGATGTTGGCCTATAGTTTAGGGATTGATTTGGTAGGAGTGTCAAGTCTCTATGCGCTTACTGGAGAGGCTGATAAAGACGAGTTGGTCGTGCCTATCATGGATGCGAGACGCCAAAATGTCTATGTAGGCTTTTATCAAAATGGTGAGTCCCTCATGGCAGATCGTCATGCAAGCTTTGAGGAAGTGTTAGAAGTTCTTAAAGGGAGAGAAAGGGTTCATTTTGTTGGGGAAACAGCGCTTTTTGAAGATGTGATCAAAGAGGGATTACCCAAAGCAAAAGTATCGGAATCATTTCCAAATGCAGCTTTGATTGGGCTAAAAGGACAGTATTTATCAGTAGAGGACATTGATGCCTTTGTACCAAACTACGCTAAGCGTGTTGAAGCTGAGGAAAATTGGCTAAAGACACATACACTCTCGGGAAATGAACATTATGTCAAGCGTGTTTAAGATGTCTAAAAAAGAACAAGCAGATCTTATTTATGAGATATTGTGTGATGTTTATACACAAGCACCTTGGACTTATGAGCAGGTGAAAGCTGACCTTGATAAAGAAGATACAGATTATTTTTTTGTGTATGACAAGGAGACTATGGTTGGTTTTTTGGCTCTCCAACAGCTAGTAGGTGAGTGTGAGGTGACCAATATCGCTGTCAAAAAAGACTACCAAGGACAAGGATATGGACGACTCTTACTAGATAAGATAGCAGCTATAGATGGAGATATCTTTTTAGAGGTGAGAGCTTCCAATCATAGAGCCAAACAGCTCTATCAGTCAGCTGGTTTTAAGGTTATAGGTATGCGGCACAATTATTACAAAGAACCACTAGAAGATGCCATTATTATGAAACGTTAAGGAGAAATCATGGGTAAAGATAGCTATATTTTAGCAGTAGAGACGTCGTGTGATGAGACTAGTGTTGCGATTGTGAAAAATCAGACGGAAATACTGAGTAATGTCATTGCCAGTCAAGTCGAGAGTCATAAACGATTTGGGGGTGTGGTACCTGAGGTTGCGAGCAGACATCATGTTGAGGTGATTACTGCTTGTTTTAAGGATGCTCTTAGTGAGGCTAATTTAAAACCTAGTGATTTAGACGCTGTGGCAGTGACTTACGGTCCAGGCCTGGTGGGGGCTTTATTAGTAGGGATTAGTGCAGCCAAAGCTTTTGCTTGGGCAAATCATTTGCCGTTGATTCCTGTTAATCATATGGCAGGCCATCTCATGGCAGCTCGTAGTGTTAAGGAGTTGTCTTATCCGTTGATGGCTTTGTTGGTTAGCGGTGGGCATACAGAGCTTGTTTATGTGAGAAAACCAGGCGATTATCAGATTGTTGGTGAAACGCGTGATGATGCGGTTGGTGAGGCATATGACAAGGTTGGTCGTGTTATGGGCTTGACTTATCCTGCTGGGCGTGAAATTGATCAGCTAGCTCATCAAGGTGAGGACGTTTATGATTTTCCGCGTGCCATGATGAAGGAAGATAACCTAGAATTTTCATTTTCAGGGTTAAAATCGGCTTTTATCAATCTTTATCATAATGCTAAACAAAAAGGCGAGACTTTGTCTCAGGAAAATCTTGCAGCCTCTTTTCAGGCAGCTGTCTTGGATATCTTGATGGCAAAAACCCAAAAAGCATTAGCGATGTATCCGTCGCAAATGTTAGTTGTGGCAGGAGGAGTTGCTGCTAACCAAGGACTGCGCGAGCGCTTAGCTAGTGAATTAGATGATATTGATCTTGTTATACCGCCACTGCGCCTTTGTGGAGACAATGCGGGTATGATTGCTCTGGCAGCAGCTATTGAGTATGAAAAAGGGCATTTTGCAGGTCTTGATTTAAATGCTAAGCCTAGTCTGGCCTTCTCTTCTATGGAGTAAAAGCCTGCTAAGGCTTTTTTATTTTGAAAAGTAGCTTGTCTCCTATAAGCTATGTGCTATAATAAGGCTATTAGGATAAGGAGGGTGTCATGTCAGCTAATAGCTTTATAGGGGGAGTACGAGCTTCCTTGTCAACTGCACTTGGCTATATTAGTATTGGACTAGCCTGTGGTGTAGTAGGGGCAAGCTCTGGGCTTAGCCCTATTGAGATGGGCTTGATGAGTGTTATTGTCTATGGAGGTAGTGCTCAGTTTGTGATGTGTGCTATGCTTTATGCCAAAGCTCCTATATCGTCCATTGTTATGAGTGTTTTTTTGATCAATCTACGTCATCTATTGATGAGCTTACAGGCTACAACGATTTTTAAGGGGGTTGGCTTGAAGCATGGTATTTTGATTGGTAGTTTGATTACAGATGAGAGCTATGGTGTCTTGCTCAATGAATATGCGCATCATCAGAGCATATCGACATCGTGGATGCACGGCAATAACATAGCGAGTTATGTGACTTGGGTTTTATCTGTTTTTCTAAGTAGTATTGTAGGACAGTATATCCCTTCACCAGAATTATTTGGTTTAGATTTTGCTTTGGTTGCTATGTTTGTTGCTCTTTTTGCAGCACAACTAGAGGCTCTTATGATGATTGAGAAAGTCAAAAAAGTGTTACTAATCTTACTAACCGTTTTAGTTGCTTATGTGCTTTTGACCTTATTTTTCTCAGAATCAGTGGCTGTATTGCTAGCAACATTGAGTGGTTGTAGTGTGGGGGTGATGTATCGTGACGCTAAATAGTACGGTTTTGATTGTTATTTTATTGTGTGGTTTGGTGACGTTTGTGCCAAGAATTGCTCCATTTATTGTGGTGCAGTATAAGACTCTTCCTGACCTTGTTATCCATTTTTTGAGGTATTTGCCTTTATCCATTATTTTTGCGTTGATGCTATCTAGTGTTTTAGATGAAGAAAAAGGGCGACTTGCCTCTATAAAATGGTTAGAGCTCCTAGCTTTGTGCCCAACGCTTCTGGTCGCTATAAGGTATAAAAATATCCTATTGGCCGTTCTTGTCGGTGTTATAACGATGGCAATCTTACGTTTAGTATTTAGTTAGTTGAGATAGAAAAAAAGGGAGCTTTAGCTGCCTTTTTTTGGAGATATTAGTAATGGGGGCTCCCTGCAACCCACCCTGTCGCTAGAGCTGAGGTAATATTAAAGCCACCTGTGTGGGCGTTGATGTCAAGGACTTCTCCAGCGAAATGAAGACCAGGGATTTTTTTGCTTTCTAAGGTCTTAGGATTGATTTCTTTAAGGTTTACCCCTCCTTTGGTAACAAAGGATTTGGCTAAAGACATTTTTCCAGTGACGTGAATGCTAAGTGCTTTGATGCGCGTGATGAGGATATCTTTTTCTTTATCGGTGAGTTGTTTGACCTTGGCTGGTAAATCTTGTGCTAGATAATCGGCTAAACGTTCAGGAAACCAGGTCTTGAGTGCATTTTTTAGTGACTTTTCACGCTCGCTCTCTAGTGTGGAAATGATAGATTGGGATGTTTCAGTAGGTAGGCAATCGAGCTTGATGGTCTCGCCACCTGTCAAAAAGCTAGATAGTCTTAGTGCGCACGGACCAGATAAGCCAAAGTGAGTAAAGAGCAAATCATGCGTTATCACATGTTTGTCATAAGATAGGGTCACATCTGTCAAGGAGATGCCTTGTAAGCGTTTGTGAGGAAAGTCCGTCAATAGCGGGCTCTCAGCTGCCTCTAGTGGTGTGACATGGAGCCCAAAATGTCTAGCAATATCATATCCAAAGCCAGTTGAGCCTGTGGAAGGGTAGGATTTACCGCCTGTTGTGACAATTAGTTTTTGACAAGAGAAGGTCTGATCAGAAGATTTAAGGACAAAAGTATTTTCCTCTTTTTTGACAGAGACAATCTCAGTCTGTGTCAAAATAGTAGCACCTAGTTCTTTGATTTTTTGCTCAAGTGCAGTGATAATGGTTTTTGATTTATCTGTAGTAGGAAACATACGACCGTGATCTTCTTCTTTGAGAGAGACACCATTTTCTTCAAAAAAACGAATGATATCGTGGTTGTCAAATTGGGAAAAAACACTGTATAAAAAACGACCATTGCCTGGAATACCTGCTATCAGATCATCAAGACTACCGTTATTGGTCACATTACAGCGTCCTCCACCTGTACCTGCGAGCTTTTTACCTAAGCGACGATTTTTATCAATGAGAAGCGTTTTACTGCCGTAAAAAGAAGAGGCGATGGCAGCCATCATACCAGCAGGGCCACCTCCGATAATAATAGTTTCAAAATCTTTCATAGCTCTATCATAGCATAAAGAGAGGGGATTGGATAGTTTAGAAACTTTTCCATTTGTAATCTAAATTGACAATAGGCTATGATTGTGGTAGTATTTTTTATAATGAAATCAGTAGAAGAGGGCATTATGGCAATAGAAAAGACAGTTAGTGAAATTGCTGAGATTTTAGGCGTTAGCCGTCAAGCAGTTAACAATCGTGTCAAGTCTCTTCCAGAAGAATTTGTCTCTAAAAATGACAAAGGTGTAACTGTTGTCAATCGTGAGGGACTAGAGAAGCTTGAAGAGATTTACAAAAAGACGATTTTTGAAGATGAACCTATCGATGAAGAGACACAACGTCGTGAGCTTTTAGAGATTTTAGTGGATGAGAAAAACACTGAAATTACGCGTCTTTATGAGCAATTAAAAGCTAAGGATGTGCAGTTAAATACTAAAGATGAGCAACTGCATATCAAGGATGTTCAGATTGCAGAAAAGGACAAGCAGCTAGATCAACAGCAGCAACTCACTTTAGCAGCGATGGAGGATACTAAGCGTTTGCAATTAGAGCTTGATGAAGCTAAAGCTGAGGTAGAAGAAATCCAAATTAAGCAAGAAGAGCAAGAAGAAAAAGCTAAGACGGAGCAGAGTGAAGAGAAAAAAGGCTTTTTCGCACGTTTATTTGGTTAGTAACAAACAGACATTAGGGAGTGCATGTACTCTCTTTTTTTCTAGGAGAAGATAGATGAAAACACTAGATACTTATATTGCTTTTGACTTAGAATTTAATACAGTTGATGAGGTGAGTCATATTATTCAGGTGTCTGCTGTAAAATTTAAGGATCATAAGGAAGTTGACAAATTTGACACCTATGTTTACAGTGATGTTCCCTTACAGTCCTTTATCAATGGTCTGACAGGTATTACCGCGGACAAGCTAAAAGATGCGCCAAAGCTAGATAAGGTGTTGGAAGATTTTAAAGCCTTTATAGGTGATACAGATTTGGTGGGTTACAATGCTGTAAAGAGTGATTTACCACTTCTTGACAGTTATGGGCTTGATTTGTCAAGCCAGTATGTGCTAGATATATTTGACGAGGCGTATGAGCGTCGTAGTAGTGATTTGGGAGGTATTGCCAATCTTAAGTTGCACACAGTTGCAGATTTTCTAGGCATCTCAGGCAAGAGCCACAATAGTCTAGAGGATGCTCGTATGACAGCCTTAGTTTATGAGACGTTTTTAGAGTTTGATAAAAATAAAGCCCTATTAGATGAGAGAGAAACGTCAGCCATAGACAATCCCTTTGCTGCTTTTGGTGATTTAGCACAATTTTTAGAAGACTAAAAAATAATTTAGCTAATGACTTGCTAATGACCTTGGGTTATATGCTAAACTAATGTCACAAGATCAAAAAGGCCTTTATATCTTGTGATAGAAAGTGAGGTGAGGGGAGTGTCTAAGACTTATTCCACAGGAGAGCTAGCAAGGCTTGCTAATGTCTCGGTACGGACGGTGCAATATTACGATAAACGTGGGCTTTTACTACCGTCTGCACTAAGTGAGGGAGGACGGCGTATTTATACGTCAGCTGACTTAGAAAAGCTGAGAGTGATTTGTTTTTTGAGGGAGTTGGATTTTTCCATTGAGCAAGTTAAAACTATCTTGGCCCAAGAAGAAGCACAAGCGACCCTTGATTTGTTATTAGCAGAGCATATTGCGCGTTTAGAAGATGATTTAGATAAGAAAAAAGAACAACTTGACAACTCTGTAAAGCTTAGAGCGACTCTTAAGCAGTCACAAAAGCCTTCTGTGGATAGTCTATTAGATATCTCATTTGTCATGAAAGATAAAACTAATTGGCGTAAACATGCTGTAAAGACTATGATGTTATTGGGGATACTAATCGTTATTTTTATAGGAGTATCCTATCTATTAGAGAAGCTTTTGGGAGAGAAAGCCAATCCTGTCATACAAATCAGTATATCGATTCTTTTTATCATCTGTGTCTTTAATTTAGTGATGGTATATTATAAAGAGGTTGACTACCTTTGCCCTAGTTGCCATCATACTTTTCATCCAAAGCTTTGGCAGTGGCTGTTTGCCTATCATACGCCTAAAACACGTCGTCTGAAGTGTCCCTACTGTCAGAAAACGTCTTATTGCTTGGAGGTTATGCGTGATAAGAATCAAGAATAACGGGTGTGTCAATGATTTGTAAACTAAAAACGTCTAGGATACTAATCCTAGACGTTTTTATCTTAAAATGGTAATTTTCCTGCAAAGGCTCCCATTGTTTTTTGAGTAGCCGCATCGACTTGTTCAAGAGCAGCAGTGATAGCTTGTGTCGTCATATCTTGTAAGGTTTCGATATCATCTGGATCAACGACTGCTTCTTTAAAATCAATAGAGACCAGTTGCTTGTCACCAGTAAATGTAACGCTCACTAAGTCTTGAGCTGATGAGGCGGTAAATGTAGTTGCAGCGAGTTCTTTTTGTTTAGACTCCATTTGTTTTTGAAGTTTTTGAGCTTGTCGCATCATATTTTGCATATTCATCATAATGTTTTTAAGATTCCTTTCTGATAGATTGAGTTATAGCAAGTCTTTATATGCCTTTATACTATATCATAGAATGCGTGAAATGTCTTTTGATTTTTATAGATATTTTTAAGTTTCACTAGATAGAATAATCAAAGTATTCAAAATACTAAAACTATTCTTGATAAAGGAGCTTATATGTTCTCAGCTATTCGTTCAAAGGAGTCGTTAAAAACACTCAAGTGGTATGACCTGCTAGTGGTGACACTCATTATGTTTGGGTATTTTATAGTGTTATCGACAAAGCAGTATCTCCAAAGTATTGGTGTTTTAGCCGTTAGTGTCGTTACAACGACTAGTCAAAATACAACCACTGATGGAGCGGCTTACTCTAGTAATTTGACGCTTCAGGTGGTTCTTTTGCTACTTGCCTTAGGGTATTTATGGTTGCGTCGTTTTGATTTTAAGCAGCTACCGATGTCATTTAAGTGGTCAACTTTAGGTTGGGTTGTTGTGATTTTTACCATTGTGGGTCTTATTGGTGATGTCGTGACGACTTTGAGCGGTTCTTATAATTATTTTAATCCTGCTATTTTACCTTACATTAGTTTTTCAGCTGTCATCAATAAATTTCTAGCGCTATCACCTTTAGCTATCATTTACAGTCTTTTAAATGGTTTTTATGAAGAATTTTTCTTTTTAGGTTTGATGCCTTCTGTCAGTGACAAGTATAAATGGTCATCGCTTGTCTTTGCTGTCCTTATTCGTTTTGCTTTCCATACCTATCTAGGTTTAATGTGGGCGACAGTGATTGGGCTTGTCTTTGGGATTATTTATTATCTGTTATATACGTATAAGGTCAAAAATTTACTTCCGTTCTTTTTAGCACATGCTTTATTTGACATGTTTGGGACAAGTTTTATTTATGTGATTGTCAATTGGGGTTAAGAATACTGTTTAAGGTTTCTTTAAGCTAGCGTTTATATAATATAGTCATCCTAAAACTTTTCTTTTTCATAAATCTCCTGAAAGGGTGCTTGAGTTTTCAAGCGCCCTTTCATTTTGTAGTCAGATAATTTGCTATTTAGATTGACTTGGGTTAGACTATAATACGTTAGTGATATAATGCACAATTAAATAAAAAGGAGAAAAAGGACATGAGTATTATCACAATGATTTTGGCGACTTTGGTTGGCTTAGAGCACATCTATATTTTTTACTTAGAAACAATTGCGACGCAATCTGATGCGACTAGCCGTGCTTTTGCTATGTCAAAAGAGGTTTTAAAAGACGAGACAGTGGATAAACTGTTTAAAAATCAAGGTATTTACAATGGTTTAGTGGCACTTTTCTTGCTTTATGGCATCTGGGTATCACAAAGTACAGAGCTTGTGACGGTCTTTTTACTATTTGTTACAGGTGCAGCTATTTACGGTGCTCTAACGGCTAATAAGAAAATTTTGTTGTTGCAAGGTGGTCCTGCTATTTTAGCTTTATTAAGTTTATTAGTTTAAAAAAGCGCTCGTATAGAGCGTTTTTTTTAGTTAATACTAATATCATAAGCATTGGTGATCGTAAGCTGATTGTCTGCTGAAGGCGTCAGCTTGTCGCTAGTTTCTAAGTTGTCTATATTGTCTTTGGTGATGAGAGTGAGATTATAGTCATCAAGGCTGATATCGACAGTATCGGCTGTGATGCTATTAGCTCCTTTGAAGGTTGCTTGATGTGCTTCCATATCAGCTCCTATGGCTGTAAAAGTGCTTTGACTAGCGATGATATTATCTAGCTCAATGTTATCGTAATGACTGGTAATTGTGCTATCTGTGATACTAGATTGTTCGATAGTGATATAGTAGTTAGTATCAATGCTTGAGTGACTGATTTGGCTGTCGCTAATCGAGATGTAACTATCTGTTTTTAGCGTTAGGTTATCCAGATTGACTTGATTTAGAAGAAGACTAGCAGAGTTGATTTGGATGGTTTTTAGACGCATAGAGGTAGGTAGGGTCAGTGTGATACCAGAGCTAATTTCAGAGAGATTTCTAGCTAATTCTAAAAGACCAGGGTTGATGGTATAGCTAGCAGGACTGACTTGATTTCGAAGGGTTAGCGTCTTGTCGCTAAGCGTATAGCTTGTTTTTTGATATTTTGTATTTTGGTAGGAAATGGTGGGCTTGGAGATGTTAGCTGTCTTGATAGTGATGTGTTCGTCACTAGCAATAGTTAGTGTATCAAAATTATCCAGAGTCTTAGTCTGTGTTTTAACCGTTTCTTGAGCTTTAGCTTTGAGGTCATCTAGAGCTCCTGCCTGGTAAGACATAATGAGGATAATCACGCCTAAAAAGGTCAGTAACAGTCCTAATCCTAAGACAATCTTTTCCCATGTTTTCATACTGTTTTTCCTTTCTTAGTAACCTTGTGTGCAATGACGAGGATAAGATAGCTACAGAGTCTAGTTAGTTCAATGACGATAAAGACTCCTAATAACCCAATCCCAAGGGCAGCCAAGCCTCCACCAAAGCCAAGCCCTGCTGCTGGCAAAGACACTTGATTAAGCAGTGAGAAGCTATCAAAGAGATAAAATCCGCCAACAGCTATTAAGATAATGGCTAAGATAGCGCCAGTAACTAAGACAGCGAGAGCTGTCAATAGCATTCCTAGTAAAGTGATAAAGATAAGTATACCCATAGGTGCTGCTAAAATGGCTAAGATAGCGATGCCTAAAAGTTGAGCGGACGAGCGTTTTTGAGAAGCTTTTTGTTTAGAAGTGATAGACTCTCCTAAGATATTGTGGATGATGTCTTTAGCGGCCTCTTGAGGTGAGCCTAATTCTTTGATGAGGGTCGCTTCTTGGTCTGGTCCTGCCTCATCAAAATACTCTGTAAAATAAGCCATAGCTTCTTGATAGTCTGCTTGTGGTAGTTTGCGTAGATGATGACTCAATGCCTCTAAATACTCAGTTTTTGTCATGTCTGATACTCCCTTCAATAATACCTGAGATGATGTGATTATAAGCTACCCATTCTTCTTTTAAAAAAGCTAGCTGAGATTGCCCAAGTGCTGTCATATGGTAATATTTACGTTGTCGTCCCTGATATTCTTGTGAGTAGGTATTTAGAAAGCCTGCCTTTTCTAACTTCTTCAAGATGGGATAGAGTGTCGATTCTTTGATGTTAGCCAATAATTTGATAGTTTGGCTAATCTCGTAGCCATAGGAATCTTTTTGGTCAATAATAGCTAATATCAAGAACTCAATGACTGCAGAGGAAGTGGGGAAATGATGCATAAGAACCTCCTTTTGATATGTTATAATTTATATATTGAATTTATATATATTATAATTTTATATATAGGGTTTGTCAATAGAAACTATCAGAAAAATCACAAGAAAAAGCCTCTTTGTAGAGGCTTTTTAAGGAGTGAGAAGCTTATGCTTGAGGAGATAATCTTTAGCCACAGCAGCAGCTGATTTGTGATTGACAGCAACTTGATAGTTCATCTCCTGCATATCAGTTTCTGAGATACGCCCAGCTAGTTGATTGAGAGCTGGTTTTAATTCTGGGTATTGCTTGAGGGTATCAGAGCGCATGAGCGGTGCGCCTTGGTAAGGAGGAAAGAGTGATTTATCATCTGTGAGGGTGACAAGATTGTACTTGATGAGCTCGCTATCGGTAGAATAAGCATCAATAATGCTAACATCACCATTAGCAATAGCCTGATAACGTAAGGAAGGCTCAATCGTTGACACATGAAGTGTTAATCCATAAAGACTTTCGAGCCCTTTATAGCCGTCACTTCGGTCTGTAAACTCGAGTGTGAAAGCTGCTTTGGAGCTATCGGCCACTTTGCTGAGGTCACTAATGGTTTTTAGCTGATGCTCTTTGGCATAATCTTGTGAGACAGCTAGTGTGTAGGTATTTTGATAAGCCATAGGTGTCAGTAAGCTGAGTTTGTCCTGCTGGAAAATACCATCTCGTGCAGCTTGATAGACAGCTTGAGGGTTGTTGTCTAGCTTAGGTGGGCTTTTTAGTAGGTTGGAGGTGATGGTACCTGTAAACTCAGGATAGATGTCAATATCACCTGATTTGAGAGCTTGGTAGAGAAAGCTAGTTTTGCCAAAGTTAGGCTTGAGGGTGACGTTTAGGTCAGTTTTATCTTCGATGAGGAGCTTATACATGTTGATAAGGATGTCAGGCTCAGATCCAAGCTTTCCTGCAATGACGATTTCTTTTGGTTTGTTTGGCTGAATCCAGCTAGGACTATAAGAAAGCGCTAGACTAAGGATCATTGTCATAAGAGCGATGAGAATGGTTTTAGGCTTGACTTTTTCCAAAAAACTAATGACAAGACTAAAGCCAATCGCTAAGAGAGCTGACGAGACAGCACCGATAAGGATGAGTGAGGGGTTATTGCGGTCTATACCAAGGAGGATAAATGAGCCAAGACCTCCTGCGCCAATCAAGCTAGCTAGTGTGGCAGTTCCAATAATCATGACCGTAGCTGTCCGAACACCAGAGATGATAACAGGTAGGCTAAGAGCAAGTTCAAAGGTTTTAAGACGCTCCCAGCGTGTCATACCAAAGGCTTGCGCGGCTTCGATAAGATTAGGGTCAATTTGTCTTAAAGCTGTGACGGTGTTTTGGAGGATGGGAAAGAGTGCATAGATGACAAGAGCAAGGACAGCTGGCAAAAGCCCGATACCTGTAAAAGGAATGAAGAGGCCAAGTAGGGCTAGAGACGGAATCGTCTGAAAGACACCTGTCACTTGAAGTAACCAACGACTAGCATGTTTAGATTGGCTGATGACAATCCCTAAGGGAATAGCGATTAGCAGGGCTATCAGTAAACTTAACAGTGAAATCTGGATATGTTCTAGGAGACTTTGTGTCCAGTCTGAAAAGCGCTCTTGAAAGGTAGTTAAAAGTGTCGTCATGACTTGTCCTCCTTTTCAAACAAACGGGCAACAAAGGCATTTTTAGGGGATTTTTTAAGATTTTCTGGGCTATCTATCTGAAGGATTTTACCGTGATGTAAAACACAGATACGATCAGCTAAGCGCATGGCTTCTGTCATGTCATGGGTGACAAAGACCAAGGTCATTTTAAACTCCTGTTGTAAGTTCTTGGTCAAGTCTTGCAGTTGACGCCGCGAGATAGGATCAAGCGCTGAAAAGGGCTCATCCATCAAGAGCAATTTTGGTTTGGTGATGATGGCTCTCAAAATACCGACACGTTGTTGTTCGCCTCCAGAAAGCTCTTTTGGGTAGCGATTCCAGTAATCGTTGGGATTAAGACCTGCCTTGTCTAGCAAGTACTTGATGTCTCTATCGCGTCTCTCTTTTGACCAACCTTTCATTTTGGGAATCAGCGCGATATTTTCAGCTACTGTGAGATTGGGAAAGAGGGCGATATGCTGAAGGACGTAGCCTATCTCAAGACGCAAGCTTCTCAGGTCATAGCTTTCGAGTGCTTTGTTGTCTAGTTGGATGCTTCCTTGGCTGGGAATGACGAGGCGGTTTATCATTTTTAGTAGTGTTGTTTTACCGCTACCACTAGGACCTACCAGTACAAAGCATTCTCCCTCTTTAATATCAAGAGTGATATCTTCTAAAACGTTTTTGTCATTGTAATGTTGATAGATGTGTGAGAAGTTAATCATGATGTTTCTCCTTAGGCTTGTTGTTGGCGTTATAGAGTGCTTCTTCAAGGTTTGCTTTGATGTGCTCTAGATAAGCTTCAAATTGAGCGATATCGTCGTTTGAAAAGTCCTTGTAAAAAATAGCAGCAAGTTCTTGGCTGACGTGCTGTCCAATGGTTTGTTGCTTGCGGCCTAGCGGTGTTAGATAGTAGTTTTTTTTCCGTTTATCGGTAGGGTGTGTCTGAGCATAGATGAGATTTTTTTGGATTAAGTGTTTTAGCATAATAGACAAGCTATTGTTGGCAAGCCCTGTCTGTAGGGCTAAGTCTGTTGCTGTCTGAGGTTCTTTGTGCCACAAAACGCTTAAGATTTTGCCTTGCTCAGCAGAGTAGAGTGCCTTTTTTTCCTTAGCAAGTAGTTTGTTAAACAAACGTCCGTTTAATAAGCGGATATGAAGGGTCAAGTAACCGCCTTTTTCTCCTTTTTGACTGTTCATCAACAAAACCTTTCTATATAGAAATATTTATCTAGTATAGCATGCCATTAACATCTAATCAATTAAAATGTGTTTAAGGTTTCTTTAAGCTAGCGTTTATATAATATAGTCATCCTAAAACTTTTCTTTTTCATAAATCTCCTGAAAGGGCGCTTGAGTTATCAAGCGCCCTTTCATTTTGTATTACTAAAAAAGCGCCTAGGCGCTTTTAATAGTGTTTAGTGATCCATTTATCTGAGAGCCAAAAGACCAGACACGCCACAGCCATAAAGCTTATCAGAGCGTTTAGAATAGGCTGAGTGAGTGGGCTGATTTCTAGCAAATCGTAGAGATAGTAAGCTGAGATGATAAAGCCTAAAAATGACCAGATAAAAAGGAGAAGTCCGCGCCAGAGATTAAGTGGCCAGCAAGCTCGGCAGACCGATAGCAAAGTCACCATACCCAAGATATAGTACGCTAAGGCATGCTGTTCACTGATATGCCAAGCCAATAAGTAAGCAAGGACACGACTAAAGAGGACACCTGCTGTAATCAAAAGCCCACTAGGGATAGCTTTTAAGATAGCTGTCTTGAGAAAGTCTTTTTCGACTAGCTTATTATTTTTTTCAAAGCTAAGAAGAAATGGCGGGAGCCCTTCCATAAATTGATCGGCTAGAGTGATTTGTAGCGGTGTAAATGGGAAAATAATGGTTTCCCCAAAGACAGGGCTAATAAGGCAAAGGCTAGCTAGAATAAAAGAATAGACTGTCTTTACCAGAAAAATAGGAGCCACACGAGCAATGTTATTGACCACTCGTCGTCCTTCAAACAAGATTTCAGGGACATCATTAAAGTCAGACTCTAAAAGCACGAGGCTGGCAATTTGGCGTGTGGCAGGATCACCCTCGGCCATGGCAATGGAACAATCTGCCTCACGTAATGCCAAAATATCATTAACGCCGTCTCCTGTCATAGCGACTGTTCTGCCGTCTTCTTTTAATTCACGGATAATCTGACGTTTTTGTTCAGGGGAAACACGACCAAAGATAGTGGTATCTGCAATCTTTTTTGATAGTTCAGCTTCTGTGAGTTGAAAGCAGTCCAAGTAGGAGTGGTAGTTGTCAAAACCTGCTTTTTTAGCAATATTAGACACAGTGATAGGGTTGTCACCAGAGATGATGCGCAGATCAACGTCTTGTGTCTTGAGATAATCAAGTGTTTGTTTAACCCCTTTTCGGATAGGGTCAGAAATAGCAACCAAGCCTAGTGTTTTGAGGTCGTCTGCAGGAGTGAGCTTTTCGACATCAAGCGCTTTGTGGCTGATACATAAGGCAAGGAGCCTTGAGCCATGTGATTGTTCTTTTAGCAGTTGCTCTGGACGCTCTGACATCAAAACCTCAGGAGCTCCTAAGTATAAGACACCTAGCTCTGCAAATTGGATAGCTCCCCACTTGCGACTGCTGGAAAAAGGAATAGAGGTGATGATGCGCTCTTTATTAAGCTGCTGACCATAGGAATCTCGAAGCGCTTTTGCCGTAGGATTATTATCCTCGCTAGCAGTGATGTAAGTCGTGAGGGCTTCTTGTAGCTCTTCTTTACTTGTCTGATGTAGGGGAATAATGGATTCAACGCGCATCTTGCCTTCTGTGATGGTTCCTGTCTTATCGAGACAAAGCGTATCGACATGAGCGAGTGTCTCGACGGAGTACATCTCCTGTACGAGGACTTTTTGGCGTCCTAGCTTGATAACAGCTGTCAGCAAGGCGGTTATGGTCAAAAGAGCGATACCTTTTGGTAGCATACCAAGAAGAGGCGATGCGGTATAGACGACTGCTGTTTTGAGAGAGAGGTGTTGTTGATAGATAGCCTCAAGTAATAGCCCAATCCCAAAAGGGAGGATGATTTTTCCTGTAAAGGAAGCGATACGATCGAGTGATTGAATGATGCGAGAGCCGACTGCCTTGTCTTTTTTGGCTTCTTTCATGAGTTTGGCGGCATAGTTGTCATCACCGACTTTGGTGATGATGGCATGAATATGCCCACTGACAAGAAAACTACCTGCTAAAATATCACTGCCGATAGGCTTTTGGACGAGATCACTCTCACCTGTCAGCATAGCTTCATTGACTTCAGCAAAACCAGAAACCACTCTAGCATCACTAGGGATTTGATCACCAGTGGATAAGACGATCAGATCACCTAAGACTAGCTGCTCAGCTGAAAGCAGCTGCTCTTTGGCCTCTCTAATCACTCGTACAGGCTCTTGGCTGAGGAGATTGAGTCTATCAATCATACGTTTTGCCCGCACTTCAACTAATATACCAGAGAGCGCATTGATGATGATGACGAGAAAAAAGACAGTATCTGACCAAGCACCCACTAGAAAAAGGGCAAGGACAATACAGAGATTTAAAAGGTTAAATAGGGTGAGGACATTGCGTTTGATGATTTGCCAATAACCATTTTGCTTTTCTTTGGTGATATGATTGACATTACCACTGGCAAAGGCAGCTTCAACTTCAGCTTTTGAAAGTCCTTCGTTTGACCATGAATATTTCATATGATTATTATAACACAAGATGATAAAAAAGCTAGACGAAACAAGTTGTAAGGAGATTTGTTTCATCTAGCTTTAGGGTTTATTTTGGTGTAGGTGCTAAGCTATTTTGAATATTGTATTTCTTTTGGAGGTAGTAGCGCAAACCAAGGCTTACAAGGGATAATAAGAAGAGTAAACCATAAGGTAGTGCGACATTGAAGCTAGCAGGAAGTAGTAACGTGATGATAGAGACAAGGGTAAGCCAAAGAAGGGTTGCCAGTGCAATCATAAAGAGAGCTTTAAACCAGCTAGGGCGCTCACTCTTAGGCTTGCCGAGGTGGCGATAGACAAAATGATAGGTCGCATACATAGCGCCCCCTCCACCAAAGCCAAGTGTCAGGATAGAAAAGAGACCGTTGGTAGCTGTCTTAGCATTAAAGAGAAGCATTAAACCATTGACAAGGGCGATAATACCGATAAAAAGAAGTGACGTATCTAGCCACATAAGCCAAGGATTGGTATTTTTTTGGCTAGCTTGGTGCTCTTTGCTACCTTCTGATTGTGAAAATGAAGCCGCCCAAACGGTAGGTGCACCAAGGATATTACGAGCAGGGATGCTTTTTTCTTGGTTTTCAATAATAACAGGCATGACGTCGTTGATAATATCTGTGATTTCTTGCTCAGACTTACCGTCTTGTCTTAGTTGCTTAGTAGCGATATAGATGAATTCTTGATTTTTGTGGGTTAATTGTGGGTAATTGTGGGTAGTCATAAAGTCTCCTTGAAGGTGATAGTGTGGGTTTTGTTAGAACCATTTTTTGCGGATAAAATAGACAACAACCAAGAGGCTAAGGCCTGCTGCGATTAAGACGACATACCAAAAGGCATGGGGCATGCTATTTAGTGGTAGCCAGTTATCTTGAAAGTTCATACCATATGCCGAGAAGATAACTGTGGGAATGTCAAGTGCCATGGTCATTAAAGCCAAGGTTTTCATGATGGTATTTTGGTTGTTGGAGATAATAGCAGCAGACGTTTCGGTCATGGCATTGAGGACGTTTTCGTAGATACTTGCCATCTCAATGGCCTGTTGTGTCTCAATCAAGGTGTCTTCTAGCAGGTCTTCATCTTCGATGTATTTTTTAAGACTGCTAGCATTGCTTGAGAGTTTTTTGACAATACGCTCATTCATCTTGAGAGAGGCTTTTAGATAGACGATGGATTTTTCAAGCTCCATCATATCAATTAGCTGTTCGTTACGTGTGGCATTGGCCATCTCAGCTTCCAGCTTATCACTTTGACGGTCAATAGAGCGTAGGGCAGTCAGATAGAGCTGCGCATTGCGATAGAGAATCTGAAAAACAAAGCGTGTCTTCATAAAAGTGTAAAAATTTCTAACGCGGCGCTCAAAAAAGGTGTCAAATAAAGTCAACTCTTCGATACAGGTGGTGATGACAGCATTGTCTGTGACGATGATACCTAAAGGAATAGTCACGTAGTAGCTTTTGTTGCTACGCTCTTCATAGGTTGGCACGTCCACGATAATCAAGGTGTAGTCATCCTCGACAGCAATACGAGAAGTTTCCTCAACGTCAAGAGGCGCTCTCAAGTCAGCGATGTCAATATTGAACTGCTCAGCAATCTGCATAGATTCTTCCTGTGAAGGATTGACCAGATGAATCCAAGCGCCAGGCTCGAAGGTGTCAATTTTATTGAAATCTAGTGCGGTTGATAAAAACAGCTGCTTCATAGCGTCCCTCCTTTTTAAACGTTTTATGCACGTATGTTTTATTATACTAAAAATCAGGTCATTTGGGAAATGCTTTTTTGTGATTTTAGGAGGAATAAGATAGGGTGTATGTGAGAAAAAGAGCGAGATTTTTCACGCCCTTTTTTAGCTGAGTTTTGGTATAATGAAGAGATGATAACAAGAAAGTAAGGAGGATAGCGTTAGCTAGCTAAAGCCTAACTTATGCAAGATAAATTAGTGATACATGGTGCGCGTGCGCACAATTTAAAAAATATTGATGTTGAGATTCCTAGAGATAAGCTTGTGGTTGTGACAGGTCTATCAGGCTCTGGGAAGTCGAGTTTGGCCTTTGATACCATCTATGCAGAAGGTCAAAGACGCTACGTAGAGAGCTTATCAGCTTATGCTAGGCAGTTTTTGGGCAATATGGAAAAGCCAGATGTCGATAGCATCGATGGGCTAAGCCCAGCCATCTCAATCGACCAAAAAACAACCAGTAAAAATCCTCGTTCAACGGTTGGTACAGCTACTGAAATCAATGATTATTTGCGTCTGTTGTATGCTCGTGTGGGTGTGCCTTACTGTAAAAATGGACATGGTGCTATCACCGCCACATCAGTCGAGCAGATTGTCGATCAGGTACTAGAGCTTCCTGATAAGACACGTATGCAGATTTTAGCACCCGTTATTCGTCGTAAAAAAGGGCAGCACAAAACAACTTTTGCGAAGATTCAAAAGGATGGTTATGTACGGGTACGTGTGGATGGGACCATTTACGATGTGACAGAAGTGCCAGAGCTATCTAAGAGCAAGATGCACGATATTGAGATAGTGGTCGATCGCTTGGTCAAAAAAGAGGGGATTCGTAGCCGTTTGTTTGATTCTGTGGAGTCCGCTCTTTACCTATCAGATGGTTATGTGATTATTGATACCATGGATGAGAGAGAGCTCTTGTTTTCAGAGCATTATTCGTGTCCTGTCTGTGGATTTACCGTTCCAGAGCTTGAGCCTCGTCTCTTTTCATTCAATGCGCCGTTTGGTTCTTGCCCGACCTGTGATGGCTTAGGTAATAAGCTGGAAGTGGATCTTGACATGGTTATCCCAGATGATAGCAAAACCTTGCGCGAGGGCGCATTAGCGCCTTGGAATCCCATCTCTTCTAATTATTATCCGACTATGCTTGAGCAGGCGATGACAACTTTTGGTGTGGATATGGATACACCATTTAAGGACTTGTCTGATGAAGAGAAGGACTTGGTCTTATACGGATCTGGGGAGCGTGAATTTCATTTTCATTATGTCAATGATTTTGGTGGTGAGCGTAACATTGATATTCCTTTTGAGGGTGTTGTGACCAATATTAACCGTCGTTATCATGAGACGAGTAGTGACTTTACACGAAATGTCATGAAGGGGTATATGAATGAGCTGACCTGTACGACTTGTCATGGCTACCGCCTCAATGAAGAAGCCCTAAGTGTGCGTGTAGGCGGACCAGAAGGGTTCAATATCGGACAATTATCAGAGTTGTCTATTGGAGACCATCTGGCTGTCCTTGAGAAGTTGACATTAAACACTAACGAAGAGACTATTGCAAGGCCGATTGTCAAGGAGATAAAAGACCGCTTGACCTTTTTAAATAATGTAGGGCTAAATTACCTAACGCTTTCTCGTTCAGCAGGGACCTTGTCTGGTGGTGAAAGTCAGCGTATCCGCCTAGCCACACAGATAGGTTCCAATTTGAGCGGTGTCCTCTATGTCTTGGATGAGCCATCGATTGGTCTGCATCAGCGTGACAATGACCGCTTGATTGCTAGTCTGAAAAAAATGCGTGATTTAGGCAATACCCTCATCGTTGTTGAGCATGATGAGGATACCATGATGCAGGCAGACTGGCTGATTGATGTGGGACCTGGGGCAGGTGTCTTTGGCGGTGAGATAGTCGCCTCAGGTACACCCAAACAAGTAGCTAGAAACAAAAAATCTATCACAGGCCAATATCTCTCTGGTAAGAAAAGCATTCCTGTCCCTAGTGAGCGTCGTGTGGGTAATGGTCATTTTATTGAGGTGAAGGGAGCTTCTGAAAACAACTTGCAGAATCTGGACGTCAAGTTTCCACTAGGTAAGCTTATCGCAGTGACAGGTGTGTCTGGCTCTGGGAAATCCACACTTATCAACAGTATCCTCAAAAAAGCAGTCGCTCAAAAGCTCAACCGTAATTCAGATAAGCCAGGCAAGCACAAGAGTATTGAGGGCATTGAGCATGTCGATCGCTTGATTGATATTGACCAAAGTCCTATCGGACGGACACCACGCTCTAATCCAGCGACTTATACAGGCGTATTTGACGATATTCGTGACCTCTTTGCACAGACCAATGAAGCTAAGATTCGTGGCTACAAGAAAGGAAGATTCTCCTTTAACGTCAAGGGTGGTCGATGTGAGGCATGTTCTGGAGATGGTATTATCAAGATTGAGATGCACTTCTTGCCTGATGTCTATGTCCCTTGTGAGGTCTGTCACGGAACACGCTACAACAGTGAGACCTTGGAGGTACACTATAAAGAAAAAAATATCGCCGATATTTTAGAGATGACGGTCAACGATGCGGTGGACTTCTTTGCAGCTATTCCTAAAATTGTGCGAAAACTGCAAACCATCAAAGATGTGGGGCTTGGCTATGTCACGCTAGGTCAGTCAGCTACGACCTTATCTGGAGGTGAGGCTCAGCGCATGAAATTAGCTAGTGAGCTTCATAAGCGCTCCACTGGCAAGAGCCTCTATATTTTAGATGAGCCAACAACAGGGCTTCATACGGACGACATTGCTAGGCTCTTGACCGTCTTAGAGCGTTTTGTCGATGATGGTAATACAGTTCTTGTCATCGAGCACAATCTCGATGTCATCAAGACAGCAGACTATTTGATTGACTTAGGTCCTGAAGGAGGTGTCGGTGGTGGGCAGATTGTTGCCACAGGCACACCAGAAGACGTCGCTCAAAATCCTAAGAGCTATACAGGACAATACCTCAAACAAAAACTAGATTAGACCAAAAAAGAAGACGTTTGTCTTCTTTTTGTGCTTTGAAATACTTATCAGAGTAAGCCCCAAGCTTTTCAGCAACACCCAAAGGCATGTTGGCAATGCTTGCCTTACCTTTACGGTAACGGTCAATAGATACGTCATTAACCTTGGCATCTTTACCGATGCGGTAGGTCGTCAGCTCACTAGCCAGCAAGCGCTCTACCTTAGTTGTAAGTGGTGTCATTTTTTACCCCCTTAATCGTCTTTGTGATTTTCTTTGTAAATCCATAAGAAAATAATAAACATAAGCAACGTTACTATAAATTGCATTTTTTAAATAACCATGATATACTAACACTAGTAGCAGGGGCTTACGCCCCATTTACTAGTGTTCAGCCCTAACGCTTACGGTGTTTGCCTTCGTAGTGTTGGGGCTTTTCCTTTATAACAATAATCAGCTTTGTTATTGCTTTAATCAATAGCGTTAATGCCGTTACTAGAGCAGTCACTTCGCCGATTATTGTTACTAGGCTAGTTTCCATATCTTTACCTCCGTTTTTATTTGTAAGTTATAACTAACTGGTATATGGTGTGGAGATAACCTGTAAAGAAGACTTTTGTCTTCTTTTTTTAGCTTGGAGAAGAGCCATAAATCATAGAATTCTTTTGGGTTTCATGCTAGAATAGAGGTAAAAAAGCTAAGGAGATGACTATGGGATACCAAAAACAGAGATTACAAGCGTGTGAAGCTGTCTTAAGGGAGATAGCTTGTGATGCTTTATTGGTCACTAATCTGACCAATATTTACTACCTTAGTGGTTTTCATGGGACAGAGGCGACCCTTTTTATCAGTAGTAAGCGCCGTGTCTTAGTGACAGATTCGCGTTACAGCTTAATGGCTAAAGAGACTGTCCATGATGTTGATATTATCGAGTCTAGAGAGCCATTTGTAGCGCTTAGTCAGCTGATAGCTGAGGATAATATCGCAACGATTGGCTTTGACGATGAGGTGTCTTATCGTACCTATAAGGAGATTGAGACTACCTTTAGTGCTTATCGTCTGTTGCCTATGTCTCACGTGATTGAGCGTTTACGGATGGTTAAGGATGAGGATGAGATTGCGATTATCAAAAAAGCTTGCCAGATTTCTGATCAAGCTTTCCATGATGTTCTGGATTTTATCAAGCCCAATCACACAACAGAGCTTGACGTGTCGAATTTCTTAGACTTTCGCATGCGTGAGCTAGGTGCGACAGGCCCATCTTTTGAGTTTATTGTTGCCTCTGGTGCTCGTTCTGAGATGCCACACGGTGTGGCGACAGACAAGATTATCAGACAAGGCGAGATGCTGACCTTAGATTTTGGGTGTTATTATGAGCACTATGTCAGTGATATGACACGCACGATTCATATCGGTGAGCCAAGTGATGAGGAGCGTGCCATTTATGACTGCGTTTTAGCGAGTAATCAAGCCTTGATTGACGCTGTTTGTGAAGGCATGACGTATCGTGATTATGATAAGATCGCTAGGCGCGTGATTGAAGAGGCTGGATACGGCGCTTACTTTACACATGGTATTGGACATGGCATTGGCCTAGATATTCATGAAATTCCGTATTTTGGTAAATCAGATGACAAGGTAGTAGCAGGTATGACGCTTACAGATGAGCCAGGGATTTATCTTGATGGCAAATACGGGGTACGTATCGAAGATGATATCCTTATCACAAAGACAGGGTGTGAGGTACTCACCTTAGCCCCAAAAGAGTTGATTATTCTCTAGGAGGTATTTAGAAGTGGATGGACGTCTATCATGGCAGGATTATTTTATGGCAAATGCGGAGCTTATCTCAAAACGCTCTACTTGTAATCGTGCCTTTGTCGGAGCTGTACTTGTCAAAGACAACCGTATCATCGCCACAGGCTATAATGGCGGTGTTTCTAGTTTAGATAATTGTAGTGAAGCGGGACATCATATGGAAGACGGACACTGTATCCGTACAGTCCATGCAGAGATGAATGCTCTGATCCAGTGTGCTAAAGAAGGTATCTCAACGAATAATACAGAGATTTATGTGACCCATTTTCCGTGTATCAACTGTACGAAGGCCCTGCTTCAAGCTGGTATCAAGAAAATCACCTATAAAACAGCTTATCGCCCCCATCCTTTTGCTATTGAGCTTTTGGAGAAGAAGAAGGTGACGTATCTAAAGCACCGTGTGCCAGATGTCCATCTAGGTGGGGATAGCTCATCGTAAAAGGTTGAGTATCACTTCGTTTTATGATAAAATGAGGTGATTAACAATTAACAAGAGGTATAAAATACATGATTGAAGCAAGTAAACTTAAAGCTGGTATGACTTTTGAGACTGCTGATGGCAAGCTCATCAAAGTCCTTGAAGCAAGTCACCACAAACCAGGTAAGGGAAATACTGTTATGCGTATGAAGTTGCGTGATGTCCGTACAGGATCAACCTTTGACACGACTTATCGTCCAGAGGAAAAATTTGAGCAGGCTATCATCGAAACACGCCCAGCCCAATACCTCTACCAAATGGATGATACAGCTTACTTCATGGACACTGAAAACTATGAACAATATGAAATTCCAGTCGCTAATGTCAAAGAAGAACTTCTCTACATCCTTGAAAATGCCGATGTTAAAATCCAATTTTACGGTACAGAAGTGATTGGTGTGACAGTGCCAACGACGGTTGAGTTGACTGTAACAGAGACACAACCATCTATCAAAGGTGCAACCGTTACGGGATCTGGTAAGCCAGCGACTCTTGAGACAGGTCTTGTTGTCAACGTACCAGACTTTATCGAAGCAGGTCAAAAATTGGTTATCAATACGCAAGAAGGAACATACGTCTCTCGTGCCTAACATCTTGTTTTCATTAGAATAAGAAAGGATAAACTATGGTCAGTGAAACTATTGGAGATATTGTCATCTCCCCTCGTGTACTCGAAGTGATTACAGGTATTTCTGCGACAAAAGTAGAAGGTGTTCACTCCCTCCGCAATAAAGGTGTGACAGATAGCTTGAGTAAACCAACACTTAGCAAGGGTGTTTATTTGACAACTAATGAAGATGGTGAAGTAGTAGCTGATATCTACGTCTCGCTTCAGTATGGGGTCAATGTCCCTGCGGTCTCTATGGCTATCCAACAGGCTGTCAAGTCATCTGTCTATGATATGGCAGAAGTGGTTATCTCAGTGGTCAATATTCACGTTGAAGGTATCGTGCCAGAAAAGACACCTAAGCCAGATATGAAATCACTATTTGATGAGGATTTCTTGGATGACTAGAAGGGAAATAATTGATTCACGACGTGATTTACGTGAGCGTGCCTTTCAGGCACTCTTTAGCCTTGAGTTTGGCGGTGATTTTTTAGAAGCTAGCTATTTTGCTTATAGCTATGATAAGCCTGTCTCAGAGGATACTGAGCTTAATCTACCAGAGTTTTTATTGACTCTTGTCAAAGGGACTGTGGACAATACGCCAGAGATTGATAAGCATATCTCTGAGAAGTTGAAAGAAGGCTGGTCACTTGAGCGTCTGACGTTGACTGATAAGGCTTTGTTGCGTTTAGGTATGTTTGAGATTACTGCTTATGAAGCAACACCTGACCGTGTCGCTGTCAACGAAATCATTGAAATTGCTAAAAAATATGCAGCGCCATCGTCTGTTAAATTTATTAACGGCGTTTTGAGCCAATTTGTCAAGGAAGACCAAGCAGAAGTATAAGATAAAAACACCAACCCTAGGGTTGGTGTTTTTTAGCTACTGCTACCAGCATGGAGGCTGATAGGTAGGATATAGTCCTTAGCTGTTTTTTCTTTAGCCATCTTTTTCATGAGAATCTCAATGCAAAGGGCGGCAATGTCAGCAATAGGCTGCTTGACTGTTGTCAATTGCGGAAAGTAATTTTGGATAAATTGAGTCCCATCGTAGCCGATGACTTTGAGGTCATGAGGGATAGACATGCCAAGTTCTTCAGCGACCTTCATCACGACCATAGCTGTCAGATCATCTGAGGCAAAGATACCGTCAGGACGATGAGACATCAGTGTATTTTTGATTTGCATCTCACGACGAACAGGCGATAAGTTTCTAGGAATAGAGATAACCCTAGCCTTATGTTTGAGATGATAGGAAAAGCCAAGTTGGCGTAAGCCTGTGGGTGAGTCGGAGTTGTCACTTCCTGAAATCATGATAATGTTTTGGCAGTGATTTTTTTCCAAGGTTTTAGCAGCCAAAATGCCACCTTGAAAGTTGTCTGAGGACACGATAGGGACATTTGGCGCTAGATTACGGTCAAAAGCAACGATAGGAGCTTCGACTTTTTCATAATCGTCAATGCCTAAATTGTGGCTACTTGAGATGATACCATCAACCTGATTAGCAGCCAACATTTCCAGATAATCACGCTCTTTAGTGGGGTCATTTTCACTATTACAGATAATGGTTTTATAGCCTAGTTTAAAGAGTTCAATCTCTAGGTACTCAATGAGTTCGGCATAGAAGATATTGCTGATATTAGGAAAGATCAGCCCGATGAGTTTGGCAGATTTTCCTTGCAGACTACGAGCCAGATTGTTAGGCTTATAGCCTAACTCTCTCATGGCTGCTTGGACTTTATCAATCGTTTTTTGGGAAAGATAGCCTTTTTTATTGATGACACGAGAGACTGTGGTGGGGCTGACACCTGCTAATTTCGCGACATCAGTTAGTTTTGTCACCATAAGAGCCTCATTCTATGCTTTTAGCTCAAAATAGTCACCAGACACGTCTCCTTTTGTGACATAGATACCATTTTGGTCAGCAAATGGATAGACACGGCTGGTAAAGACCTTCTCACCATTGTTGATAAAGATTTCAACGATAGACTTATCCACAAAGATAGAGGCACTTGTCTTACCGCGAGGGATATCACAGCTTCTGCTTGTTCCGTAGGCACTAGCGTATTGTTCGCCTGCTTGTGAGCGATCTAGTGTGACGATACCATTTTGAGTATCGACGCTAAGCACAAGTCCTTTTTTGTCTTTATCAGCAAAAAGGACAATGTCAGTTTGAGTATCTGCAGCAAAATCAAGTTCTAGCTCATAAGTGTTTTGGCTCATGTCTTTATCAGAAAAGCTTTCCTTAGACACACGCAAGTCTTTGATAGCTGCGACAGGGTACTGGTAGAGTTTCCCATCTTTGATAGTGAGTTCTTTGACAAGACTCATAGCTCCTTGATAGTCATAGCGGTCACTAGGATAGTCAACGTCAGGTAAGCCAATCCAGCTAACAATAAGTGCTCGACCATCTGGGGTATTAAATCCTTGAGTAGCGTAAGCTTCAAAGCCATAGTCAAGGTTGTGAATGGCTGAAGGGTTGTTGAGACGTGCTTGTTTGGGATCAAAGCTATCGGCTATTTTATAAGTATTGGGGTAGATGTTTTGATAGTCTAACTCAGTCTTGTCGAGTCCTTGTGGGCTGTAGATAAGCACAGGTTTGTTATCGACAAAGACGAGATTAGGACATTCAATCATGTATTCACTACCTGTGCCAGCAAAGTCTAAGTTACCGACAAACTCCCAGTTTAAGACATCATTGTCCACAGCTTTGTAGAGCTTGATAAAGCCTTTTTTGTCCAGACTTTGTGCGCCGATAATGGCATAAAAATCGCCCTCGTAATTGAAAATTTGAGGATCACGAAAATGCTCTGTGACATCTTGAGGTTGTCTAATGAGGACCTCATCACATTTGTCAATATCGCCGTCTTTTGACATGAAAGCACCTACTTGAAGGGGATCACGTACCCAGTTGGCATCACGGACATTTCCAGTGTAGAAGATAAAGAGCTTGTCATCAATAGGATAAGCACTTCCTGAGTAAGCCCCATGGCTATCATGTGGGTGATCAGGCTCAAGAGTGACACCTGTTTCTGTAAAATGCACCAAATCATCACTTGTTGTGTGTACCCATTGTTTGAGACCGTGGGCAGCTCCAAAAGGCCAATTTTGATAGAAGAGATGAAACTTGCCATCGAAGTAAGAAAAGCCGTTTGGGTCATTTAAAAGCCCGCTTTTAGGCTCGATATGATAGCTAGCATGCCAAGGTGATTGCGCCATATGCTTTTTGATGGTAGCGATTTCTTCTTGACTCCAGTCCGAATATGGACGATAACGAACTTCTGTTGGTAAATTCATAAGATACTCCCATTGTTAATGATTATATTGATATAGTAAACGTTTTCGCCTTAAAAAGCAATGATTTAACGTAAAAAAGACAAAAAATGTCAAACGCTTGACATCTTTTTTAAAAGTGATAAAATAATTAAAGAAATATTATAAAAACGTTTTCAGAGAAAGCGACAAAGGAGTTATTGTATGGATTATGCTAAAGTAGCCACTGATGTCATTGCAGCAGTTGGTAGAGACAATCTTATCGCTGCAGCTCATTGTGCCACAAGACTTCGTCTGGTATTAAAAGATGATACTAAGGTGGATCAAAAGGCCCTAGACAACAATCCTGATATCAAGGGAACTTTTAAGATTGATGGCCAGTATCAAGTCATTATCGGTGCTGGTGATGTTAATTTTGTTTACGATGCCTTGATTAAAGAAACAGGCCTGTCAGAAGTGTCAACAGATGATTTAAAAGAGTTAGTCCGTAAGGATAAGGCTTTTAATCCAATTATGGCCTTTATCAAGCTCTTGTCAGATATTTTTGTGCCGATTATTCCAGCTTTAGTTGCAGGTGGTCTATTGATGGCGCTGAGGAATTTTTTGACCTCAACGGGTCTTTTTGGACCGCAGTCTATCGAGGAGATGTACCCTGCCATTCAAGGGATTTCTGATATGATTCAGCTCATGTCAGCAGCTCCTTTTATGTTTTTGCCTATTTTGGTTGGTATTTCAGCTGCTAAGCGTTTTGGTGCCAATCCCTTTTTAGGGGCAGCTATGGGGATGATTATGACCACACCTCAGTTGGGTGGCTCAGAAGCTTATTGGGACATTATGGGCTTTCAGATAGCTCAGACCAATTACGCTTATCAGGTGATTCCTGTCTTGGCTGCGGTATGGTTGTTAGCCGTTTTGGAGAAATTTTTCCATCAAAAGTTGCCATCATCCATTGACTTTACCTTTACACCGCTTTTATCGGTGATGATTACAGGTTTTCTCACTTTTACGGTCATAGGACCAGTCATGCTATTTTTATCCAATGCTATCACAGATGCTATTGTATGGTTATACAATACCACAGGCTTTATTGGTATGGGGATTTTTGGAGGGACTTATTCTCTTATCGTCATGACCGGTCTTCACCAATCATTTCCTGCGATCGAAACACAATTGCTATCAGCTTGGACTAATGGAATAGGGCACGGCGATTTTATCTTTGTAGTGGCTTCTATGGCCAATATTGCCCAAGGGGCAGCGACTTTTGCCGTCTTTTTCTTAGCTAAAGATGCCAAGACAAAAAGTTTGACGTCCTCAGCTGGTGTGTCGGCTTTACTTGGTATCACAGAGCCTGCCTTGTTTGGTGTCAACCTTAAATACAAGTTTCCCTTCTTTTGTGCCTTAATCGGATCAGCGGTGGCAGCAGCCGTCGCAGGTATTTTAAATGTCGTCGCCGTCTCTCTTGGCTCAGCAGGACTTTTAGGATTTCTCTCCATTAACGCACCGTCTATTCCTTATTATGCTATTTGTGTCGTTATCAGCTTTGCTGTTACTTTCATCTTGACTTATGTGTATGGTAAACGCCAAATGGCTAGCGTTTTTGCGCCTGTAGTTGATGTAGTAGGGCCAGATAGTGAGTCGGATGCTCCTCAAACAGCTCCAGCTGAAGAGTCTCTGTCTCGCGTAGAGATGATTTTTAGTCCCTTGGATGGTGACCTGATTCCTTTAAGTCAGGTCAATGACCCTGTCTTCTCATCTGAAGCTATGGGTAAAGGGATTGCCATTAAGCCTTGTACTAATCAGATTTACGCTCCTTTTGATGGGGTGGTGCAGATAGCTTTTGAGACGGGTCATGCTTATGGCTTACGTTCAACTGAAGGTGTGGAATTATTGATTCACATTGGTATTGACACCGTATCGATGAATGGAGACGGTTTTGTGCCAAACGTTAAAGCGAATCAAGTTGTTAAAAAAGGAGATCTACTAGGTTATTTTGATGGTGCTAAAATCAAAGAAGCAGGGCTTGAGGATACAACCATGCTTGTCATTACCAATAGCTCTGACTATACGACGATCAAGCCTTTAGCTAGTCATACAGTCAAAGCCGCTCAACCCTTAATCGAGGTTAGCTAAATCAATGTCAAAGAGCCTTGGGCTCTTTTTTGTTTAAGTCGAGTCTCAATTTTTGTAAAAAAGAAAAAATTCTGCCAAACGCTTGACATATCTTTTAAAAATGTTATACTCATAGAGTAAAGTCGTGAAACGCTTTCACGTTTCAATGGATAAAAAAGGAAAAAGGAGATTTTGCAGATGGTTTCTAATACAGAAATTGCAAAACAAGTCATCGATGCCATCGGTGGTCGTGGCAATGTCAACAGTGTAGCGCACTGTGCAACACGCCTACGTATCATGGTAAAAGATGAATCAGCGATCAATAAAGACGCTGTGGAAAAGATTGAGAAAGTACAGGGAGCTTTCTTCAATTCAGGTCAGTACCAGATTATTTTTGGGACAGGTACTGTCAACAAAATTTATGATGAAGTGGTAGCGCTTGGTTTGCCAACAGCGTCAAAAGAAGACCAAAAGGCTCAAGCAGCACAACAAGGCAATTGGTTCCAACGTGCTATTCGCTCGTTTGGTGATGTCTTTGTCCCACTTCTTCCAGCTATCGTAGCGACAGGTCTTTTCATGGGAATTCGTGGCGCTATCAACAACGATACGATTCTTTCGTTGTTTGGTACAACGTCTGAAGCATTCTCATCATCAGACTTTTACACTTATACGGTTGTCTTGACAGATACAGCCTTTGCTTTCTTCCCAGCATTGATTTGTTGGTCTGCCTTTAACGTTTTTGGAGGCAATCCAATCGTTGGTTTGGTGCTTGGTTTGATGATGGTTAACACAACCTTGCCAAATGCTTGGGCAGTGGCTTCTGGTGATGCTAGCCCACTCTACTTCTTTGGCTTCATTCCAGTTGTAGGTTATCAAAACTCAGTCCTTCCAGCCTTCTTTGTTGGTTTGTTTGGTGCTAAGTTTGAAAAATGGTTGCACAAAAAAGTACCTGATGTCTTAGATCTTTTGGTAGTTCCGTTCTTGACATTCCTTGTTATGTCAATCTTGGCTCTTTTTGTCATCGGACCTATCTTCCATACTATCGAAGACTACGTTCTTATTGCCACTAAATTCCTCTTGTCTCTACCATTTGGCTTGTCTGGGCTTATCATTGGTGGTCTTCACCAGCTCGTCGTTGTGACAGGGGTTCACCATATCTTCAACCTACTTGAGTCACAATTGATTGCCGCAGATGGACGCGATCCATTTAACGCTATTATCACTGCTGCTATGACAGCGCAAGCTGGTGCAACTTTAGCCGTTGGTGTTAAGACAAAATCTAAAAAATTAAAAGCTCTTGCCTTCCCAGCAGCTCTTTCTGCAGGATTGGGTATCACTGAGCCTGCTATCTTTGGGGTCAACTTACGCTTTGGTAAACCATTTGTTATGGGTCTTATTGCTGGTGCAGCAGGCGGATGGTTAGCGTCTATCTTTGACCTTGCGGGTACTGGTTTTGGGATTACAATCATCCCAGGAACACTCCTCTATTTGAATGGTCAAGTACTTAAATACGTCATCATGGTACTTGCCACTACTGCTCTTGCCTTTGTCTTGACTTATATGTTTGGTTATGAAGATAAAGAAACTGAAGAAGAGCGTACAGAAGAGCTTTACGAAGAAGCTAACCCTACTGATGTTAAAGAAAATACAGCTGTCAAAGCAGAAACACTAGCAAGCCCACTTGCTGGTCAGACAGTAGCCTTGGCCGATGTGGCTGACCCTGTCTTTGCTTCTGAAGCGATGGGTAAAGGAATTGCGATTAAGCCAAGTGGTGATACCGTTTATTCACCTGTAGATGGTGTTGTCCAAATCGCTTTTGAAACAGGACATGCTTATGGGTTACGCTCAGATAGTGGTGCTGAAGTTCTTATCCATATTGGTATTGACACTGTATCTATGGATGGTAAAGGCTTTAAACAACAGGTTAAAGCTAATCAAAAAGTTAAAAAAGGTGACGTTCTTGGAACCTTTGATACTAAAGAGATTAAAGCAGCTGGACTTGATGATACAACAATGATCATCATCACAAATACAGCAGACTATAAGGAAGTTATGGCAGACGCCAATACTGAGGTGGCAGTCGGTGATGACCTTTTAGTTGTCAAATAAGCCTCTAGCCTAGCTAGGTAGATAAGAGTTTGAGATGTATATCCCAAACTCTTTTTAAAAGTTAGGATTTGACAGTGATTTAGTACCTGAGTAGGATTATTTGAGGTATAATAGAGAATATAATAAAGAGATGAGGAATTCATATTATGGCAAAATTATATGGAAGTGTGGAAGCAGGCGGGACAAAATTCGTCTGTGCAGTCGGTGATGAGGACTTTCAAATTGTTGAAAAAGTACAATTTCCCACAACAACACCATACGAAACGATTGAGCGTACAGTAGCTTTTTTCAAGCGTTTTGAAGAAGATTTGGTAGGTGTTGCTATCGGCTCTTTTGGCCCCATTGATATTGATGAAAATTCATCAACTTATGGCTACATCACAAAGACTCCAAAGGAACATTGGTCTAATGTTGATTTGGTTGGTCTGATTTCTAAAGAATTTAAAATCCCTTTTTACTTTACAACAGATGTCAATAGTTCTGCCTACGGTGAGGCGATGGTCAGAACAGGTGTTGATAGTTTAGTTTATTATACGATTGGGACAGGCATTGGTGCTGGAGCGATACAGCGCGGTGAGTTTGTCGGAGGCCTTGGTCATACGGAAGCTGGACATACTTATGTGGCTGTTCATCCTCAAGACCGTGCCAATGATTTTGTAGGGACATGTCCATTTCATAATGGTTGCTTAGAGGGCTTGGCTGCTGGTCCTAGTCTTGAAGCGCGTACAGGGACACGCGGTGAATTGATTGAGCAAAATTCTACGGTTTGGGATGTGCAAGCCTACTATATCGCTCAAGCTGCTGTTCAAGCAACCCTTTTATATCGCCCTCAAGTCATTGTCTTTGGAGGAGGTGTCATGGGACAAGAGCATATGCTTAAGCGTGTTCGTGAAAAATTTGAGGGTCTGATGAACAACTATCTACCAACTCCAGATGTGAATGAGTATATCGTGACGCCAGCCGTAGCTGAAAATGGTTCTGCAACTTTGGGGAACTTTGCTTTAGCAAAACGTATATCAGAACGCTAAAAAAAGAGCCTAGGCTCTTTTTTTATCCCTCAATATAATCTTTTAAGGCTTGTCCTTTTAGTCCAGCGTTAAGAGCAATGAGCAGTTTAAGTCTAGCTTTGGGAGCGTTCAATTCTTTGACGAACATGACACCAGCCTTAGCTAGAGCAACACCTCCCCCTTGGTAAGCATAGACAGGTTCTGCAATACCATTAAAACAGCGAGAGACTAAAACTACAGGGACGCCTGCTGAGATAAGTTGCTCTATTTCATCGGCAGCTTTTGGAGGGACATTGCCAGCTCCTAGGGCTTCGATGACGAGACCGTCGATGTTATCAGGGTTTAAAAAGCTGATGATACCGCTATCTCCCATACCAGCATAAGCTTTTACGATGGGGACTGTCCCTGAAATGTGCTCAAGATTAAAGCGCACACGGGCTTCGGCTGTTTTGAAAAAAAGAATCTCGTGTTTCATGATAATACCCAAAGGACCGTGAGTAGGTGTTTGGAAGGTTGAGACGTTGGTGGTGTGGGTTTTGGTGACGTATTTAGCAGCGTGGATTTCATCATTCATCACCACAAGTACTCCCTTATCTCTAGCAGCTTTGTGGCTAGCGACTCTAAGAGCGGATAGGTAGTTGTAAACACCGTCACTGCCTAACTCATTTGAGCTACGCATAGCACCTGTCAGGACGATAGGAATATCAGGAAGCGTCATGGTATCTAAAAAATAAGCCGTTTCCTCCAGAGTATCTGTACCATGTGTAATGACGACTCCGTCGTATTTTCCAGCACTTTCTCTGATTTTATGATAGAGAGAAAGCATGTGTTTTGGAGTGATGTGAGGGCTAGGGAGATTTAGAAAATCAAAGCTGTCAATGTCAAGGTTTGCCATATCAAAAGAGAGTTGTGCTATGGGATTTTCAGTGTTTGAATTGACCTGCCCGTTGTTGTCTGCGTTCATTGAGATAGTACCTCCTGTATGGAGGGCAAGGATTTTTGTCATTTGGTCAATCTTCTTTCCAAAATTATGATATAATCTATTTTAACATAAAAGAACTTTGTAACAAGCTCAGGTTGTTTTAAAAGGAGTCAAATAACTGAGCTGAGGTCAGCTAGAGGGGATAGGGACGATTTGGCAGTCAAGGCAGTATTTTTTGATATTGATGGCACATTATTGAATGACAGAAAAAGTATTCAAAAGTCAACGCGGTTAGCGATTCAGGATTTAAAAGAGCAGGGTTGTTTTGTCGGCGTGGCAACTGGGCGTGGTCCTAGCTTTGTGCAGCCTTACTTGGAAAATCTAGGTCTTGATGTGGCTATCACTTATAACGGTCAGTATATATACACAAGGGATAAGGTTTTGTTTGCTAAGCAATTGCCCAAATCTATGATCTATCGCTTGATTCGATATGCCAGTGATAAGCGTCGTGAGATTTCTCTAGGAACGGCGTCAGGTCTTCTAGGCTCAGGCATCATCGGCATGGGAACTAGCCGTTTTGGTCAGGTGGTCTCAAGTATTGTGCCTAGAAAGATGGCCAAAACAGTAGAGCGTAGTTTCAAACATTTGATAAGGCGTATTAAACCACAAAATATCAATGTGCTCTATACGGCTATGCGTGAGCCAGTGTATCAAATTGTCATGGTTGCGACAGAAGGCGAGACGGACAAGATTCGCTCGAAATTTCCGACCCTTAAAATCACACGTAGTAGCCCCTATTCGGCAGATATCATTTGTGCTAAACAATCAAAAATCCGAGGCATTGAGAGGGTTGGTGAGCTTTTTGGTTTTGATTTGTCAGAAGTGATGGCTTTTGGGGACTCTGAAAACGACCTAGAGATGCTCTCAGGCGTTGGTTTGGGTGTGGCAATGGGTAATGCTGATGACAGGGTTAAGGCGCTAGCTGACTATACGACTGCCTCAAACAATAATGATGGTATCGCTAAAGCGCTATCTCATTATGGTCTTATCCACGTAGAGCGAGAAGGGCAGTTTGATAGTAAAGATCCTAATTTTAATAAAGTCAAGGCTTTTCATCATCTTATGGATGGTGAGACCAATGACACCCCACGTTTGTATGACATTACAGAAGCAACACACCGTTCAGCCTTTAAGGTTGAGGAAATTGTTGAGTTTTTATATGCAGCTAGTCAAGGTGATATAAAAGCCTTTCACAAAAGCTTAACGGCTTTGCATGAAGCTCTTGATGCGGCCGCACAAAAGGTCTCCTCAAAAGATCATCCAGAAACACCGCTGGTGGGTGAGGTAGATGCCCTGACAGATCTGCTCTACTTCACCTATGGCTCCTTTGTCTTGATGGGGGTAGATCCAAAGCCTTTCTTTGATACAGTTCATGAGGCTAATATGGGCAAGATTTTCCCTGATGGAAAAGCGCACTTTGATCCTGTGACGCATAAGATTTTAAAGCCAGATGACTGGGAGGAACGTTTTGCCCCAGAACCTATGATAAAGCGTGAATTAGACCGTCAATTGCAGCAGTCTTTGAGACGAAAATAAGAAAAAGTCAGCTTTCTAGCTGACTTTTTAAGTTAAAAGGTCTTATCAGAATCTCGTACAATCAATAAATCGACCTTGGCATGACGTAAAATATACTCAGATGAGGATCCAATCAATAAGCGCTCAAAGGTATTGAGTCCTGTGGCGCCCACCATGATAAGGTCGATATTTTCTTTATCAGGAATATCACGAGCAAGAAGAGTTTTTGGATTGCCAAATTCAATAATCTTGCGAACCTTATTTAAGCCACGTTTTTTAGCTTGGTTTTCATAATCAGATAAGACACTCTTGGCTTCGTTTTCTAAGCGTTCGTAAATGTAGCTATCGTAAGTGGCTACACTTTGTAAGGCACGGGTGTCGATGACATGGGCTAAAATCAGCTCAGCACCATCGTGAAGAGCGACATTAACACCTTTTTCAAAAGCGAGTTCTGATTCGTAAGAACCATCGATAGCGACCATAATGTGTTGGTATTGATGAGACATAAAAACCTCCTTAGCTCGCTGGTAGATAGACTATCAGTGAGTCTTTTTACTTTCACCTTTATTATACTCTTTTTTTGAGAAAGGGAAAAGAGATTGTGCAAAAATTATGAAATTGTTTAAACATTCTTTTGTTTTTACCCTAAAGATACGTCAGTAGAAAATAATTTCTTTTTTCAGAGGATTTAGGTTATAATAAGGACACGAGGTAGTAAGTATGAAATTATTTGATAAATCCTATAAACTAGAGCATGTGGCTTATGATATTCGCGGTCCAGTCTTAGAAGAGGCTAACCGCATGAGAGCTAACGGCGAGAAAATTTTAAGACTAAATACAGGTAATCCAGCAGAATTTGGTTTTGAGGCGCCTGATGAGGTTATTCGTGATTTGATTCGTAACGCTAGAAATTCTGAAGGCTACTCCAACTCCAAAGGGATTTTTTCAGCACGTAAGGCGATTATGCAGTATTATCAATTGCAAGACATTTATGTTGATATTGATGACATCTATGTCGTCAATGGTGTCAGTGAGGGGATTTCCATGTCAATGCAAGCCCTTCTTGATAATGGTGATGAGGTCTTGGTGCCTATGCCTGATTATCCGCTTTGGACGGCTTGTATCAGTCTAGCAGGAGGCAAAGCAGTGCATTACATTTGTGATGAACAAGCTGGCTGGTTTCCTGATATCGATGATATCAAATCAAAGATCACGTCAAATACTAAGGCCATTGTCCTTATCAATCCGAATAATCCGACAGGTGCGGTCTATCCACGGGAGTTACTAGAGGATATCGTTGATATTGCGCGCCGTAATGATTTGTTGATTTTTGCTGATGAGGTCTATGATCGCTTAGTCATGGATGGCAAAAAGCATATTCCTATTGCAAGTATAGCCAAAGATGTCTTTACAGTGACCATGTCAGGCTTATCAAAGTCCCACCGTGTCTGCGGATTTCGTGTAGGTTGGATGGTTCTGGCAGGACCTAAACAGCATGTTAAAGGCTACATTGAAGGGTTAAATATGCTGTCAAATATGCGCCTCTGCTCAAATGTATTAGCGCAGCAAGTGATTCAAACCTCGCTAGGAGGCTATCAATCTTCTGATGAGCTTCTCCATCCAGGTGGGCGTATTTATGAGCAACGCAATTTTATCTATGAGGCCATTAAGGATATCCCAGGTCTATCTGCGGTAAAACCAAATGCTGGGCTCTATATTTTTCCTAAGATAGATCTTAATATGTATCGTGTTGACGATGATGAGGACTTTGTCTTGAACTTTTTAAAGCAGGAAAAAGTGCTCCTGACTCATGGTCGTGGGTTTAATATGGATACGCCAGATCATTTTCGAATTGTTTATCTACCACGAGTAGATGAGCTTAGTGAATTGCAAACAAAACTCAGTCGCTTTTTGGAACAATATAAGCGCTAAAAGACAAGAGAGGTTGGAGTGTGAAGCTCTAACCTACTTTTTCATAAGCCTTTAGGTGTTATCTTGAAAAGGCTTGGAAAATGTGATAGAATTGGTTAGTTAAGTATAGTTATCGAAAGGAAAAGGAATGGCAAATCTTCTAAGAAGTATCGTCGAAAACGATAAGGGTGAATTGCGAAAATTAGAAAGAACAGCAAAGAAAGTCGAGTCTTATGCTGATGAGATGGCAGCCCTAAGTGACGAACAGTTACAAGCAAAGACGCCAGAATTTAAGCAACGCTATCAAAATGGGGAAAGTTTGGATGATCTTTTGCCAGAAGCTTTTGCAGTTGTCCGTGAGGCAGCTAAGCGCGTCTTGGGGCTCTTTCCTTATCGTGTTCAGATTATGGGAGGCATTGTTCTTCATCATGGAGATATTCCAGAGATGCGCACAGGGGAAGGAAAAACCTTGACGGCGACGATGCCTGTTTATCTCAATGCTTTATCAGGTGATGGTGTGCATGTTATCACGGTTAATGAGTATCTGTCCGAGCGTGATGCGACAGAGATGGGAGAGGTTTATAGTTGGCTTGGTTTATCTGTTGGGATCAACCTAGCCGCTAAGTCACCCTTTGAAAAACGTGAGGCCTATAATTGTGACATAACCTACTCTACCAACTCTGAGGTTGGATTTGACTATCTTCGTGACAATATGGTTGTCCGTAAAGAAGATATGGTACAGCGTCCTCTAAATTATGCCCTTGTTGACGAGGTTGATTCGGTCTTGATTGATGAGGCGAGAACGCCTCTTATTGTCTCAGGTCCTGTCAGCTCAGAGACAAATCAACTTTATATCCGTGCGGATCGATTTGTCAAAACCTTGACGGTTAATGACTATATCATAGATGTGCCGACAAAGACTATTGGTTTAGCTGACTCAGGGATTGATAAGGCAGAGGCCTACTTTAATCTTGATAATCTCTACGACATTGAAAATGTTGCCTTGACTCACTACATAGATAATGCTTTGCGAGCAAACTACATTATGTTGTTAGACATTGATTATGTGGTTAGTGAAGAGCAGGAAATTCTTATCGTTGACCAGTTTACGGGACGTACAATGGAGGGACGTCGCTTTTCTGATGGGCTTCATCAAGCTATCGAAGCAAAAGAATCAGTCCCTATCCAAGAAGAATCAAAGACCAGCGCTTCTATCACTTACCAAAATATGTTTCGTATGTATCGTAAGCTATCAGGGATGACTGGGACAGGAAAGACTGAGGAAGAAGAGTTTCGCGAAATTTATAACATGCGTGTCATTCCTATTCCAACTAATCGTCCTGTTCAGCGTGTTGATCATCCTGATTTGCTCTACCCAAGTCTCAATGCTAAGTTTGATGCTGTGGTAGAGGATGTTCGTGCACATCATGCCAAAGGACAGCCTGTTCTTGTGGGTACAGTGGCTGTTGAAACCAGTGATTTATTGTCGAAAAAGCTGGTACAAGCAGGTATTGCTCACGAGGTTCTCAATGCCAAGAACCACTTTAAAGAGGCCCAAATCATTATGAACGCTGGACAGCGTGGTGCTGTGACTATTGCGACCAATATGGCTGGACGTGGTACCGATATTAAGCTCGGTGAGGGTGTTCGTGAGCTCGGTGGGCTTTGTGTCATCGGAACAGAGCGTCACGAGAGCCGCCGTATTGACAATCAGTTGCGTGGACGTTCAGGTCGTCAAGGTGACCCAGGGGAATCGCAATTCTATCTCTCTTTAGAAGATGATTTGATGCGTCGCTTTGGTTCTGATCGTATCAAGGCGGTTCTTGAGCGTATGAACATGCATGACGATGATACCGTCATCAAGTCTCGTATGCTGACGCGTCAGGTAGAGTCTGCCCAAAAACGCGTTGAAGGTAATAACTACGATACGCGTAAACAAGTCTTACAATATGATGATGTCATGCGTGAACAGCGTGAAATCATCTATGCTAATCGCTACGATGTCATTGTGGCGGAGCGTGATTTGACACCAGAAATTCAAGCGATGATTAAGCGTACTATTGGACGTGCGGTGGATAGTCATAGTCGAGCAAGTGCTAGTCGCAACGATGCTCTTGAAGCTATTGTGACCTTTGCTCGCTCAGTCTTGGTTCCAGAGACATCTATCGGTCTTTCTGATTTGCGAAATCTTAAGGATGAGGCTATTAAAGAAGAGCTTTATCAACGTGCCTTGGCAGTATATGACCAACAAATCGCTAAGTTAAAGGGTCCAGAAGCCGTTATTGAATTCCAGAAAGTCTTGATTTTGATGGTGGTAGATAATAAATGGACAGAGCATATCGATGCCCTAGACCAGCTTAGAAATGCTGTTGGCTTACGTGGATACGCTCAAAATAATCCGATTGTCGAATATCAAACAGAAGGTTTTCGTATGTTCCAAGATATGATTGGAGCTATTGAGTTTGAAGTGACGCGTACGATGATGAAAGCACAAATTCATGAACAAGAGCGTGAACGTGCTGAAATCCATGCGACAACAACAGCTACCGCAAATATCAATGCTAAGCCAGTAGGAGCCACAGCTACGCCAGCTGAAGCTCTCGATTTTACCGATGTGAAGCGAAATGACCCTTGCCCATGCGGTTCTGGCAAAAAATACAAAAATTGTCACGCTCGTAAACAACATTGAGGACTAGCTTATAGCTGATTAAGCTAGGCTCCTCATTTTATTAAAAGATACCTAAATAGAGGAGTTATCATGTCATTTAAATCACTCAGCCCTAAAATCAACGTCGATGAGGTTCGTAGCCTCTCAAAATTAAGTGGACAAGCCTTAGAGATTAAGCAAGCTCGTGACCGTGAGCTAGAGGCGATCATGAAGGGCGAAGATGACCGTATGCTTTTGGTCATTGGCCCATGCTCATCAGACAATGAAGAGGCTGTTTTAGAATATGCTAAGCGTTTAGCGAAATTGCAAGAGGAAGTTAAAGATCGTGTCTTTATGGTGATGCGTGTCTATACCGCCAAGCCAAGAACGAATGGCGATGGCTACAAGGGACTTATGCACCAGCCAGATACAGATGCTGCACCGAGCTTGATCAACGGTATCAAGGCTGTTCGTAATCTTCACTATCGTGTGATTACAGAGACAGGTATGACAACTGCTGATGAGATGCTTTATCCAGAAAATTGGCCTTTGGTGTCAGATTTAGTCTCTTATGTGGCTATTGGTGCGCGATCTGTTGAGGATCAGCAACACCGCTTTGTGGCGTCTGGTTTTGATGTCCCAACAGGCATGAAAAATCCCACTTCTGGCAATCTAAAGGTGATGTACAATGGTATTTATGCTGCTCAAAATAAGCAAACTTTCCTCTTCAACAATGAAGAAGTCGAAACTAGTGGTAATCCTCTAGCGCATGCCATTTTACGTGGGGCACTCAATGAATCTGGTAAAAACATCCCTAATTACTACTATGACACGCTTTTAGAAGCTATTGAGCTATATAAGGAGCAAGGCTTAGCGAATCCTTTTATCGTCATCGATACTAATCATGATAACTCTGGTAAGCAATATCTTGAGCAAATCCGTATTGTACGTCAGACCTTGATCAACCGTGATTGGAGTGATACGATTAAGCGTTATGTGCGTGGCTTTATGATTGAGTCTTACCTTGAAGATGGGCGTCAGGATCAGCCTGAAGTCTTTGGGCAATCTATTACTGACCCTTGTCTTGGTTGGGACAAAACACAAGAGTTGGTGCGTGAGATTTACGCAACCTTAGAAGGTAAATAGAAATGGGAATACATCAAAAAAGTGCAACAATTGATATTGCACAAGTGAAAGAATTATCAAAACTAGAGGGCGCCTTTTTAGAGCGTAAAGAAGCGCGTGATGAAGAACTTGCTCGCATTATTAAGGGCGAGGACGAGCGTTTGCTTTTGGTGATTGGACCATGCTCGTCTGATAATGAAGAGGCAGTGATCGAATATGCTAAGCGTTTAGCAGCTCTTCAAGAGCAAGTCAAGGATAAAATTTTTATGGTGATGCGTGTCTATACCGCAAAACCAAGGACTAATGGCGATGGCTACAAAGGTCTTATGCACCAGCCTGATACCTCTAAATTACCTGATTTAATCAACGGGATTGCAGCCGTTCGTCATCTCCACTATCGTGTGATTACAGAGACAGGCTTAACCACTGCTGATGAGATGCTCTACCCATCCAACCTAGGTTTGGTTGATGATTTGGTCTCTTACCATGCTATCGGTGCTCGCTCTGTGGAAGATCAAGAACATCGCTTTGTCGCGTCAGGCATTGACAATCCCACAGGGATGAAAAATCCAACCTCAGGAAATCTAAATGTCATGCTTAATGCCATTTACGCAGCGCAAGGCTCACAAAACTTTATCTACAATAATGCTGAGGTAGAGACGGACGGTAATCCTCTAGCGCATGCGATTTTACGTGGGGCTTTGGATGAGCATGGCGATAACCTTCCAAACTACTACTATGATAGTTTGATTAAGGCTATTGATAAGTATGAAGCTATGGGACTTAAAAATCCGTTTATCGTGATTGATACCAACCACGATAATTCAGGTAAGCAATATATGGAGCAAATCCGTATTGTGCGTCAAACCTTGATTAACCGTGATTGGAGTGATAAAATTAACCGTTATGTGCGTGGCTTTATGATTGAGTCTTATCTCGAAGATGGTCGTCAAGATCATCCAGATGTTTTTGGAAAGTCAATCACTGACCCTTGTCTTGGCTGGGATAAGACAGAAAAACTCATTCGTGAAATTCATGCAACCCTTAGTCATGACTCGTTTGAGGAGTTGATTTTCTAAAAGAAAAGAAGTAAAGACTAACTGCCAGTCCTCTGGCTAGCTTTAGTCTTTCTTTTTGTATATAGAGGTGTGTGATGATTGTGGGACATGGTATAGATATACAAGAGATTGATGCGATATGGCAGGTCTATGAAAAAAAAGAGCGCTTTTTAGAGCGTCTGTTGACACCAAAAGAGAGAACTATTTTTAATAGTTTTACTAGCTCAAGACGTCAGGCGACGTTTTTAGCAGGACGTTGGGCCGCTAAGGAGGCCTTTTCTAAAGCGATGGGCACAGGTATTGGGAAATTGTCCTTTAAAGATATTGAAGTGCTAAATGACCGTTTAGGGGCTCCTTTTGTCAATCAGTCTCCTTTTTCGGGAAAAGTATGGTTGTCCATTTCGCATAGTGGTAATGTAGCACAGGCTAGTGTTATTTTGGAGGAAGAGAAATGATTTCAAGTATTCATCGTCCAACAGTAGCTCAAGTTGATTTGACAGCTATTGTGGCTAATCTGGAGGCTGTTCGGTCTCATTTGCCAGAGGATAAGCAGATTTTTGCAGTTGTCAAAGCTAATGCTTATGGTCATGGAGCTGTTAGGGTAGCTAAAACACTATCTGATCAAGCGGATGGGTTTTGCGTTTCCAATATTGATGAAGCCTTAGAGCTCAGAGAGGCAGGGATTGACAAGCCTATTTTGATTTTAGGAGTCGTTATGCCAGAAGAGCTAGCGCTAGCGCTTGCGCATGACCTTATCATAACGGTAGCTAGCCAAGAGTGGTTGGATTTAGCGCTTGAGACAGCTCAAAGCATAGAAGGCTTGCGCTGTCATATTAAGGTAGATTCAGGTATGGGTCGTATTGGGTTTAGGACGAGCCAAGAAGCTAATCAGGCGATTAAAACCTTACGGAGTCTAGGCGCTCTTGTGGAAGGTATATTTACACATTTTGCGACAGCAGATGAAGCAGATACGACGTATTTTAACCAGCAGTTGACAGCTTTTAAAAAGCTCTTATCAGAATTAGACGATTGTCCCAAGCTAGTGCATGCCAGCAATTCAGCAACCAGCTTGTGGCATAGCGAGAGCGTTTTTAATGCGGTACGTCTAGGTCTTGTCCTCTATGGGCTTAATCCGAGTAATACAGCCTTAGAGCTCCCTTATCCTCTAAAGCCAGCTCTTTGTTTGATGTCTAGCTTGGTTCATGTTAAGTGCGTGGAAAGGGGAGATCATGTGGGCTATGGGGCGACTTATGAGAGTTGCGAGACTGAGTGGATAGGGACGATTCCTATTGGTTATGCAGACGGTTGGACACGGGATATGCAGGGATTTCGTGTGCTAGTGGATGGTGTTTTTTGTGATATTGTAGGGCGTGTCTCTATGGATCAAATCACTATTCGCCTGCCTAAAAAATATCCTCTAGGAACGGTCGTTACCCTTATTGGAGATGGCATTTGTGCGACAGATGTAGCGACTTGGCGTGGGACGATCAATTATGAGGTGGTCTGTCTGCTAAGTGACCGTATCCCACGTATCTATAAAGGGGAATGATATGGTATCTGCGACATCTCCGATTACACAATTATCAGGTATTGGCGAAAAATCTGCTCAAAAGTTTCATCAACTTGGCATAGAGACGCTAGAGGATTTATTGCTTTATTTTCCATTTCGCTATGAAGATTATAAGGCAAGGTCTGCCTTAGATCTTTTAGATGGGGAAAAGGCAGTCTTGACAGGTGAGATTGCGACACCAGCTATTGTGCAATATTACGGGCATAAGCGTAATCGACTGACCTTTAAGCTAAGGCAGGGCGAGTTGGTTATTGCTGTGAGTTTTTTTAATCAGCCTTATCTGAAGGACAAGCTCCAGATGGGTGATAATATAGCAGTTTTTGGTAAGTGGGATAGTAAAAAGAAAGCTTTGACAGGCATGAAAGTACTTGCGCAAGTGCAAGATGAGATGCAGCCTGTCTATCATGTTACTCAAGGGCTCAGCCAGTCAAGTCTTGTTAAAGCTATTAGCCAAGCCTTTCAAACAGGCGTCCTTGAGGCACTTCCTGAGACACTTCCTGAGGTTTTGCGTGACAAATACCGCTTATTGTCTCGTCAAGATGCCATTGTTGCTATGCATTTTCCTAAACATCTAGCGGACTATAAACAAGCTCTTCGCCGTGTCAAGTTTGAAGAATTGTTTTACTTTCAGATGAACCTTCAGACCTTAAAGCATGATAATCGCTTTAAAACAGGAGGTCAGATGATTAGTTATGATCAGACATTGCTTGATACTAAGATAGCCTCTTTGTCTTTTGAGTTGACAGGTGCACAAAAGAGAGCTTTAGAGGAGATTTTAGCGGATATGGCAGATGCTTCTCATATGAATCGTCTGCTTCAGGGAGATGTAGGTTCTGGAAAGACTGTCATTGCTAGCCTAGCTATGTACGCTGCTCATAGTGCTGGTCTGCAGTCTGCTCTCATGGTACCGACAGAGATTTTAGCAGAGCAACATTATGAGAGTCTACATCAGCTTTTTCCTGAACTCTCGATTGCCATTTTGACTTCAGGGATGAAAGCCGCTGTCAAAAAAACAACCTTAGAGATGATTAAAAATGGAAGTGTGGATATGATTGTCGGCACTCATGCACTGATTCAAGATAAGGTAGAGTACCACCGTTTAGGATTGGTTATTACAGATGAGCAACATCGCTTCGGGGTCAATCAGCGCAGGCTTTTTCGTGAAAAAGGGGATAATCCTGATGTGTTGATGATGACAGCTACCCCTATTCCTAGGACTTTGGCTATCACTGCTTTTGGTGAGATGGATGTGTCTATTATTGATGAGCTGCCAAAAGGGCGTAAACCTATCGTTACTCGCTGGGTCAAGCATGAACAGCTAGATGCCGTCCTTTCTTGGTTAAAACAAGAAGTGCAAAAAGGTGCACAAGCCTATGTTATATCCCCTTTGATAGAAGAATCAGAGACCCTTGATTTAAAAAATGCCACGGCTCTTTATGAGGATTTGTGTCAGTATTTTGAGGGTATTGTAGAAGTGTCACTTATCCATGGTCGCATGAAAAACGACGAGAAAGAACAAGTGATGCAGCGTTTTAAGGAAGGTCATAGTCAGGTCTTGGTATCAACGACGGTCATCGAAGTAGGGGTTAATGTCCCTAATGCTAGCATTATGATTATTATGGATGCCGAGCGTTTTGGGCTTAGCCAACTGCATCAGCTAAGAGGGCGCGTGGGACGTGGTAGCAAGCAATCTTATGCTATTTTAGTAGCCAACCCTAAGACTGATAGTGGGAAAAAACGCATGACTATCATGACAGAGACAACAGATGGTTTTGTCTTAGCTGAAGAAGATCTTAAAATGAGAGGTTCAGGGGAGGTATTTGGCACAAGACAGTCAGGTATTCCTGAATTTCAAGTGGCTGATGTCATCGAAGATTATCCGATTTTAGAAGAAGCACGCCGCGTTGCTAGTCAGATAGTAGCTCAAAAAGAGTGGCAAGACGATCCAAGATGGCAGCTGATTGTTGGGCACTTAAAAGATCATCATGCCTTTGATTAGTAAAAACTGGTTGACACCAGTTTTTTTGTTGGTTTTCTAAGTAAGAAGTCACATATAAGTCTATATTATTTTTAAAAATATATAGTCATTTTAGCATGTTTTTTCTTGCATCTTAGGCTAATTTATCAGATAATAACAAAGAATAGATAGAAATGGGAGGTATATTATGGCAGAACCATTATTTTTAAGCTCAGTTCTTCATGAGAAGATCTGGGGTGGCAATAAGCTTGAGACTATCTTTGGTTTAAACATTCCAAGCGACAAGACTGGAGAGTATTGGGGGATTTCAGGGCATCAAAATGGGCTCTCTACGATTAAAAATGGACATTTCAAGGGTTGGACTTTGGATCAGTTGTATCTCAAACATCCTGAATTATTTAATGATGCAGATGACCAGCAGTTTCCCTTATTGACTAAGATTTTAGATGCTAATGACTGGTTGAGCGTTCAGGTTCATCCTGATGATGCCTATGCCTTAGAGCATGAGGGTGAGTTGGGAAAGACAGAGTGTTGGTATATCTTAGAGGCTAAAGAAGGTGCGGAGATTATTCTTGGGCATCATGCCAAGACAAGAGCTGAGCTAGAGTCATCTATTGATAAGGGAGAGTGGGAGACGCTTCTTAAGAAAGTGCCTGTCAAGGCGGGAGATTTTTTCTATGTGCCTAGCGGTACGCTTCATGCCATTGGTCCAGGTATTGTGATTTTAGAGACACAGCAGTCTAGTGATACGACTTACCGTGTGTATGATTTTGATCGTCTTGACTCTAAGGGTGTGGCCCGTGATTTACACTTGGCAGATTCAAAGGCAGTGACCTCTATCAAAGACCCTATCGTCTATCGTAAGCACTACCAAAAACAAGGGGACTTGGCTATCACACGCTTTATGTCAAACAGCTTTTTTACCGTTGAAAAATGGGAATTAGATGGACACGTGTCACTTAGTAAAGATAGTAGTTACAAGCTTTTTACACTTATTGATGGCGTAGGAGAGATTAGTGTAGCTGACAAGACCTATCCTATCAAGAAAGCTGATAACTTTATCCTACCAAGTGATGTCACAGACTGGCAGTTATCAGGACAGATGACTTTTATAATGAGTGAATTATAATATTATCAGACAATTGAAAGTAAGAACGAAAGAAAGACCTGTTTTTCTTTTCTTTCTATCTTGCTTTTTATCTTGTTCTTAGGGTCAAGAAGGCGTATAATAAAATGAGAAATAGATGGGATTTGATATCAATCCTATCTCCTACTCTTAGTTGTCATCGGAAAAGAGGTTATTATGTATTATATCAAAGCAGATGCATTTTATTACAAAGATCAGGTGAAGCCAGCAGGTTATCTTGAAATCAATGGCGATACTTTTGGAAAATGGCGCTCAGATGTCGCTAGTGACGCTGAGGTGATTGACTATACAGGCTCAACGATAGCCCCTGGTTTGGTGGATACACATATTCATGGCTTTGCTGGGCATGATGTCATGGATAATTCACAAGAAGGTCTTAAAGCGATGAGTGAGGCCTTGTTAGCTACAGGTGTCACCTCGTTTTTACCAACGGCTTTGACGGCGTCTTTTGAGACATTGAGAGATATTTGTCAGACGATTGCACAAGTCAAAGGTAGTGAGCGTGGCGCTAAGATTCAAGGTATTTTCTTTGAGGGGCCATTTTTTACGACTGAGCATAAAGGTGCTCAAAATCCAGACTATATGAAAGATCCTAGCTTGGAGGAATTTGCAGCTTGGCAAGAAGCGGCACAAGGTTTGCTTAAAAAAATTGCTGTCGCACCTGAGCGAGAAGGGGTTGATACCTTTATCGAAACGCTCAGTAAAGAAGGTATTATCATAGCTTTGGGGCATTCTAATGCAACGTATGAAGAGGCCAAACGTGCAGTAGCATCAGGCGCTAGTGTCTGGGTGCATGCTTATAATGGCATGCGTGGCTTAAATCATAGAGAGCCAGGGATGGTAGGTGCTGTCTTAGACTTAGAAGACACCTATGCCGAGTTGATTTGTGATGGTCATCATGTTCATCCAGCGGCTTGTCATATATTGATGACGCATAAAGGTTATGACCATGTGGCTTTGATTACGGATTGTATGAGCGCAGGGGGTAGTCCAGAAGGGGATTATATGCTGGGTGAATTTCCTGTGATTGTCAAAGATGGTACAGCGCGTCTTAAAGACGGTGGTAGTCTAGCAGGTTCTATTTTAGAGTTAAAAGACGGTGTTAAGCATGTGATTGACTGGGGGATTGCGACACCTCATCAAGCGATTCAAATGGCCAGTCACGTCGCAGCCAAATCAGCGGGTATTGACCATGTCTGCGGTAGTATTAAAGAAGGTCGAGCAGCTGATTTTATTGTCTTAGACAAAGATTTTAATCTTCAAGCGACCTATATTGATGGTTCTTGTGCTTATCAAGCCTAAAAAACTGGATACCCCAGTTTTTTTAGTTTGGTTTAAAGAAAAGCCTATTAAATCAAGTAATTTGCTCCCTAAAAGAAAATAAAGGTAAAAAAATTAAAAAATTCTTATTAAAATACTTGAAATGATACGTGAAAAGGGTTACAATAAATTAGTTCTAAAAATTTCTTTCAAAACATATGATACATTTCTAATAGAGGGAGATGTCTAATGACTTTTGGAGAAAAATATAAAGGAGGAGAACAAATGGGTATTGGTATTATTATTGCCAGCCACGGTAAATTTGCTGAAGGTATTCATCAATCAGGTTCGATGATTTTCGGTGAGCAAGAAAAGGTTCAAGTGGTAACCTTTATGCCAAACGAAGGTCCAGATGACCTTTATGAACACTTCAACAATGCAATTGCGCAGTTTGATGCCGATGATGAAATCCTCGTACTAGCTGACCTTTGGAGTGGGTCTCCATTTAACCAAGCTAGTCGCATTCAGGGGGAAAATCCTGAGCGCAAGATGGCCATCATCACAGGTCTCAACTTGCCTATGTTGATTCAAGCTTATACAGAGCGTATGATGGATGCAAATGCAGGTGTAGAAGCCGTTGCAGCAAATATCATCAAGGAAGCTAAAGACGGTATTAAAGCCCTTCCAGAAGAGCTAAATCCAAAAGAAGAGCTAGCTCCTGCTCAAACTGGAAGTGAAGAGGCTCAACCTCAAGGAGCCATCCCAGAAGGAACCGTTATTGGAGATGGTAAGCTTAAAATCAATCTTGCTCGTGTCGATACACGTCTCTTGCATGGTCAAGTAGCGACTAACTGGACACCATTTTCAAAAGCAGATCGTATCATCGTTGCCTCAGATTCTGTTTCTCAAGATGAGTTACGTAAAGATTTGATCAAGCAAGCAGCACCAGCTGGTGTACGAGCGAATGTGGTACCAATCAAGAAATTGATCGAAGTATCAAAAGACCCTCGCTTTGGTAATACACACGCCCTTATTTTGTTTGAGACCCCTCAGGATGCTCTCCGTGCTATTGAAGGTGGTGTGCCAATCAAAGAACTCAACGTTGGTTCTATGGCTCACTCAACAGGAAAAACAATGGTTAACAATGTCTTGTCCATGGACAAAGATGATGTGTCAACCTTTGAAAAACTCCGTGATTTAGGTGTCACTTTTGATGTACGTAAAGTACCAAATGACGCTCCTAAGAATCTTTTTGATCTGATCAATAAAGCGGACGTCAAATAAGCTTACTTAATGTGTTACTATTGGGCTATTTTGCCCATTACTTATGAAAGGATTTAGAATAATGTCAGTTATTTCTATTATTTTGGTTCTTATCATCGCTTTCCTTGCCGGAATGGATGGTATCCTCGACCAATTCCAATTCCATCAACCATTGGTATCTTGTACCTTGATTGGTCTTGTAACTGGTCATGTGACAGCAGGTATCATTCTTGGTGGTACTCTTCAAATGCTTGCTCTTGGTTGGGCCAATATCGGTGCAGCAGTTGCACCAGACGTAGCTCTTGCGTCAACAGCGGCAGCTGTTATCTTGGTTAAGGGTGGCGACTTCACTCAAAAAGGGATTACAGTTGCTTACGGTGTAGCTATTCCTCTTGCCGTTGCTGGTCTTGCTCTTACTATGATTGTGCGTACAATCTCAGTTGGTATTGTCCATACAGCTGATAATGCAGCTAAAAATGGTAATATCAAAGCTGTTGAGCGTGCTCACTTTACTGCCCTTCTTCTTCAAGGATTGCGTATTGCTATTCCTGTGGCGCTTCTTCTTGCCCTTCCAACAGAAACAGTACAAAGTTTCTTAAGTGCTATTCCAGCGTGGTTGTCTGATGGTATGACTATCGGTGGTGGTATGGTTGTTGCCGTTGGTTATGCTATGGTTATCAACATGATGGCAACTCGCGAAACATGGCCATTCTTTGCTCTTGGTTTTGTCTTTGCTGCTGTTGGTGATTTTACACTTATCGCGCTTGGTACAATGGGTGTTGCTATGGCATTTATCTACCTTAACCTTTCTGAAAAAGGCGGTAGCGGCGCTAGTGCTAAGGCAGGTTCAGGAGACCCAATTGGCGATATCTTAGAAGATTACTAGAAGGGGGCATCATAATGGCTGAAAGACTTAAATTAACACAAGCAGACCGTCGTAAAGTATGGTGGCGTTCAACATTCCTACAAGGTTCATGGAACTATGAACGTATGCAAAACTTGGGTTGGGCTTATTCATTGATCCCAGCTATCAAAAAATTGTACACTACAAGAGAAGACCAAGCTGCAGCGCTTGAGCGTCATTTGGAATTCTTCAATACGCATCCATACGTTGCAGCACCTATCATGGGTGTGACCTTGGCGCTTGAAGAAGAAAAAGCGAATGGCGCTGACATTGATGATGCAGCGATTCAAGGGGTTAAAATCGGTATGATGGGACCTCTTGCAGGGATTGGGGATCCTGTATTCTGGTTCACTGTTCGTCCAATCCTTGGAGCTCTTGGAGCGTCTCTTGCAGCAGCCGGTAATATTCTTGGTCCAATTATTTTCTTCCTTGGTTGGAATATCATCCGTATGGCTTTCTTGTGGTACACACAAGAATTTGGTTACAATGCGGGTTCTGAGATTACAAAAGACCTATCAGGTGGTATCCTTCAAAAAGTGACAAAAGGAGCTTCTATCCTTGGGATGTTTATCCTAGCAGCATTGGTACAACGTTGGGTAAGTATCAATTTTGTCATGCAACTGCCTAAAACACAATTATCAGAAGGGGCTTATATCGATTTCCCTAAAGGTGATGTGACAGGTAGCCAATTGCAAGAAATCTTGCAAAATATGCAAAATGGACTTAGCTTGACACAAGAGAAAGTCAGCACCTTGCAAAACCAACTTGATTCATTGATTCCAGGCTTGATGGGACTTCTTCTTACTTTCTTATGTATGTGGTTGCTTAAGAAGAAAGTGTCTCCAATTACTATGATTATCGGCCTCTTTATTGTCGGTATTCTTGCTCACCTTGCTGGTATCATGTAATCAAAAACAGGCTAAAAGAAGGCATTTGCCTTCTTTTATGTTATAATAACACTATTAGAGTAAGGAGATAGTATGGTTCAATCACTCAATAGTACAGTGGAGTTGACGACGACAGGTGTTTCTTATTTGGGTATTGGTGGCAATAAGGTCGGTAAGTTTTTACTAGGAAATAAAGGGTTTGAGTTTTATCATGATAAAAACGTCAATGATTACATTCAAATTCCTTGGGATAATATCCACAAAATGGGTGCCAATATCACAGGTCGTAAGGTGAGTAGGCATTTTGAAGTTTATACTGACCAAGGCAAATTTTTATTTGCCTCTAAAGATTCTGGTAAGATTTTAAAAGTCGCACGAGAGCATATTGGTAATGACAATGTTGTCCGTCTGCCAACTCTTATTCAAACGATTTTAGCGAAGTTTAAACGCTCGTAAAGAAAAGCGCTTGGATTTTCCAAGCGCTTTTAGGCTACTTATTATAGGGAAGGTGAAGCTGTGATTTAGCTAAATCAACAGTTAGTGTGTAGTTGCTATTATCGCGGATAGTATGTTCAAAATCAGTAGTGTAGAGAAGGATTCGTAGGCAATCTCCTTTTTGAAGCTGGTAAATGGTTGGTTGTAAAGAAAAGGTGAGCGTCATCCATTCGTCTGCTTTAATATCTTGAATGTTGAGAAGGTCTTTTCGGTGTTGTAAATTGATATGCCCTTTACTAACGACACGATAAGCTGATGTTTTAAATGGTAATTCTTTGAGAGATTCTAGGGCGAAGTTTTGACCATTATCTAGACTATTGATGTCGAGAATAGTGGGGGTGTCAGCAAAACGCTTTTTCTCTCCAAAATCTAATACCTGAGCTGATAATATACCTTTACAATTACTTGACTTAACTGTCAAGTCTAGCTTGACAGTACCGTTGATGAGCATATCTGAGGTTATGGGTAAGTCAAGGACTATTTGCTGAGCTCTACCTGCAAAAAGATCAGTCTTAAAGCTTTCAAAGTCTGAACAGTATTTTTTAAACTGAGCTTCGTCATAATGATTGTCAATGTTTTTGATATCTTTTCCTAGGGAGACAGTCTCTTGGCAGTCGTTGTCAAAGTGATGCAATGAGCTCCAAGTCTCAGGGGCTTGATTATCTTGCCAGATGACGGTATCCAGTGTAAAGTTGTTGTCAACTTTTAGGAGTTTTTGTGTCAAGAGAGCGTTCATGGTTTCTCTAAAATCAATAGAGCGCCAATTGTTCATATAAACATGCTGTCCTTGATGTAAAAAGAGATGTTTTTGGATGTGTTTGGGAATCACTTTAAAGATTTGATGGACTTGTTTGGGAGTGACATTCCAGTCTTGTAAGCCATGCGTAAAAACAAGAGGACAGCTGATATTATTAGCATGTATGAGATAGTTACGATCATGCCAGAATTGATTGTAGTTGCCAGTTTCTCTCTCGAGGGCCTGAGTTTGCGCGTTTAGACGTTTTTGATAGAATTGATTGTGGCGCAGACGATCACCTGCAAGGAGGTTTTTAGAATAGGTCAATTCACTCAAGACATCCAAGTCCTCTCCTGGATAACCACCTGGACTTGAGACCAAGCCGTTTTCACGGTAATAATCATACCAAGAAGAGATAGCTGCCTCAGCGATAATCATCTCTAAACCCTTGACGCCTGTGGTTGCTAAGCCTGTTGACATGGTGCCTAGATAGGATTTACCTGTGGTAGCGACATAACCATTAGCCCAGTCTGCCGTTACTAAAGAGTCTCTACGGTGACTGCTAAAGGCTCTAGCTCTGCCGTTTAGCCAGTCAATAATGGCTTTAAACGCGTAGATTTGCTGATAATCCCCACTGGTCATAAAACCATCAGATCCAGCCGTTCCGATACCAGCGCTATAAATACTAGCAAAACCACGTGATAGGAAGTAGTCGTTTAGGCTATAGGTTCCTGTATGGGTGAAACTTTCTTCGGCGACTCCCTGAGGAAGGTCTTGGTGTCTTGTTTTGGTATTTGGAATTGTTAGAGGAGTGTCTTCTACGGTGATGGTTGTTGTTGGTTTTGGTGTTAGAGGGGCTTCCATGGGGTGTAGGCGCTTGTCGTTTGCTTTGACGTTGACGCCTAGGTGGTAAGGACTGGCAGTCATTAAAGTAGGTAGTTTTTGAGTCGTTTTAGGGCGGATGATCTGGACTTTGATAAGGTCAAGTTGTCCGTCTTGGTCAGTATCGACAGGCGTTTCTACATAGACGACTTCTCTAATGAGAGAGGTGGTATCAAAGGTAGGTAGAGACTTGCCGTTAAAGAAATGATAAGTATTGTCAGCAGGTAAAAGTGACTGACTCATAAGGTGATCAATAAGGGTATTTCCTGAAGTCATACGACAGGCTAGCAGATGGTGAAGAGCACTAAAGATATTGTCATATTGGACAGGAAAGGCAATCTTTTGACAAAAATCAAGACTGTCTGTAAAATCAACATAAGGAACGAAGCCTAACAACTGTAAGCTAATCGTATAAAAGATCGCTTTAGAGAGTGCTTTATCGGACTGGAAAAAATGCTGTAAATCATCTGTATCATCAGCTATCATAAGGCTTAGCCCATAGTCTTTATCTGGCAATTGTAAAAAGGTATGCTCAACAAAGTGTTTGAGATTGTCTTTGTCCGTATCATCTGCTGAGACAGGAAACCCTAATGCTTGCAGTTCTCTTAGAGCTTGATTAGGGGTAGTTGGGATATAACTGTATTGATTGTAGCGCATGCTAGACTCCTTTCACGAAAAAGCCAGGTGATTTTATTTTTAGAATAGCTTTACATTATTTATTATACTTGATAAAATAGAGGATGTCTAAATAATAATTGTCGGAGGATTACAAAAGACATGGATGTTACATGGACTGTGAAATATCTCACAGAGTTTTTGGGAACAGCGTTCCTTATTATCTTGGGAAATGGCGCTGTTGCCAATGTTGAGTTAAAAGGAACTAAAGGTCACGCTAGTGGTTGGTTGACCATTGCTATTGGTTATGGTATGGGGGTTATGATTCCTGCGCTTATGTTTGGCAATGTATCTGGTAACCATATCAACCCAGCCTTTACCCTTGGTCTTGCTGTATCAGGTTATTTCCCTTGGGAGCAAGTTCCTTACTACATTATCGCTCAATTCCTAGGGGCTATTGCAGGTCAAGCTGTTGTGGTTGCAACACACCGCCCTTACTATTTACAAACGAAAAATCCAAATGCGATTTTGGGAACCTTCTCAACTATCGTCAGTGTGGATGACAATAAAGTCGAATCACGCAAAGCAGCTTGGACTAATGGTTTCTTAAATGAGTTCTTTGGTTCATTTGTTCTCTTCTTTGCAGCTATCTCAATGACAAAAAATTACTTTGGTGCTGAGATTGTTCAATATGCGACTAATATGGGATTAGATGTTTCTGAAGTAACGACAAAACTTCAAGTTGGTCCACATACAAATGCAGGTCAAGCAGTTGCCCACATGGCACTTGGTTTCCTTGTATTAGCTCTTGTAGCATCTCTTGGAGGACCTACTGGTCCTGGTCTAAACCCAGCACGTGACCTTGGTCCACGTATCCTTCACCATTTCTTGCCAACATCAATTCTTGGTGAGCATAAAGGGGATTCAAAATGGTGGTATTCATGGGTACCAGTAGTAGCACCTATCCTTGCTGCTATCTGTGCTATTGCTCTTTACAAAGTTCTTTACGCTTAATCAAAAAAGTTCTCGTTTTATAACGAGAACTTTTTTCATTTATATGATGATGAAGATGTTTTTTGTATTGGTTTTTTTAAGGATGAGCGAATCAACATAAGACCTGTCAATAAGACAATAAAGACAACTAAGATTTTTAGACTATCGATATTGATATTGGTTAGGAAAAGAACAGCCACGATAACACCTGCAAATCCACCAAAGACAAGTCCTGCAAATCCGTCCCAATTGACCCGACCGCTTTTGATAAACTGAGTGCTAGATGCCGCCATAATCATAGCCGCATCTAGCATCATAACAGGCATAGCTACCGTTGGACTTAATCCCATAAGAGAGAAAAAGATGAGCTCAGGTGCGTAATTTCCCAGTCCCATTGTCATCAGAACACCGATGATAAAATTAAAGGCGATCCCTACAAGAAGCCAAATCCCATGTAAACCATGGGCACTATCATCAAGATTAGCACCAGGATTTGTTAGCATCCGAAAGACCATGATGGCAGCTGCCATAATCAAAAGTGTCCCTAAAATTCGCTGAACGGTTGGTGTGTGCCAATTTTTAGTGAGACGACTACCACATAAAGCACCGATACCAGCCGCTGCCGCCATAGCAATTAGTGTTGTCGGCTCGACTTTAACGACAAAAATAAAACATAATGACTGGAGCAGTACAGGTAGTACATGTGCTGCTGTCATGGTTGCTGGGAGTTTGCGGTCGTCTTCTACAAGCTTGGTCGCTTTAAAAAGTGTTGTCGTCGTTGCAAAAGATCCTATACCAATGGTATCTAAGGCATCAGTCACAAATCCAATCCAAAACCCAGTCACAAATCGTCTAAAGGGGTTGATCTTATGCTTATATAGATAATAGATAAGATAAGATGCAATACTAATCATCGCAAGCACTAAAATGATTTGAATGCCGCGCAATAAAACTGTCTCTGTCATACTGATAACTATAACAAAAACTAGCAGGAAATGTCAATGGTGACGACTTTGATGTCAAGAGCCTGTTTTCTATGATTTTTCAGAGTATCCGCTCCTTAAGATCTTTTGGAGCTATTACAATGGGAAGCTTTTTGTAAAGTTTCTTGTCAGATACTATAAAAATTTGTTAGAATACTAGAGGAGGAAAAACATGACAACTAGAGAGTATATGTTATTTAAACAACCTGTATTGCGTGTTAATAATCGTCAGGATAATATTGACTTTTATGAGACAGTCTTAGGAATGAAGCGGCTGCGTGAAGAAAATGCATTGACTATCTTTACGGCTCATGACAATCAGCATACTTATTTTACTATTGAAGAATCTCCAGCTCCACGGACTAAAGCGACCACAGGCCCACATAAGCTCTATCAAATGGTCATTCGTCTCTCAAGTGAGGATATTTTGGGGCTATTAGCTAGACCAATTGAGGTTGAGGCAGTCTTTAAGGGGGAGCATTATGCCTTTGTGGCTACCTCACCTGAGGGAGCGCGTTTTTTGGTGCATGCCGAAGAAGATGTGACAAAGCTTGCGCCTAGTGCTTATCCGAGTTTGGCTCCTTTGGATGATTTTAAAGGAGTGAGTGATTTTAGTGTGGAGTCGTTGACATTGGCAGTAAGAGATACTGCACGCGCGAAAGCTTTTTACAGTCAACTGTTTGGCGATGAGTTTCCTTTGAAGATTGACTTTATCACAGCCCAAGGAGAGGATTTAGAGGCGTCTCCTGATAAGACTTGGGATTTGGAAATTTTAGAATTTCATGTATCAGAGGGGTATGATTTAGCCGCGTTAGCTAAGAGCTTAAAAAACTTGCAGCTAGAGGTTTATTTGGATGCTAAGGCGCGTCTTTTGGTCGTGTCTGACACGAGCAATATTGAAGTTTGGATTAGTAAATGAGAATAAGTGACTACATTAACCACCAAATCGCACATGAGATTTATAGAGGTGCGAGTCTAGCTATTTATCAAGACGGTAAGTGGCAAGAATCCTACTTTGGGACACAAGATGGAATCGAGCCTGTCAGAGAAAATCTCATCTATGATCTAGCAAGTGTATCAAAGGTTGTGGGTGTTGGGACAGTGATGATTCAGTTACTTGCCTCAGGTCAGATGTCGTTAGATGATAGCTTGGTGACATATTATCCACCTTTTCATGATGGTCGAGTGACGCTTAGACAATTAGTGACCCATACATCAGGTATTGACCCCTTTATCCCTAACCGTAATCAGCTCTCTAAAAAAGAGTTGATTGCAGCTATTGATCGTATTCGAGTCACAGATAATAAGCGTTTTCGTTATACGGACATCAACTTTATTTTATTGGGTTTCATGTTAGAAGCCTATTTTGGAGAGTCTTTAGCTGCTATTTTTAAAAAGCGAGTCTTTGATCCTTTTGGCATAACTCATACTCGTTTTGGACCTGTACATGGGGCAGTTCCTACTCAAAAAGGAGCAGTAGCAGGTATAGTTCATGATCCTAAAGCTAAGGTTTTAGGTGACGATACAGGATCGGCTGGGCTTTTTTCAAATTTAGCTGATTTGGAAGTATTTGTAGAGCATTATTTATCTGATAGAGTCTTTGATGGATTGACCAAAAATGTTAGCTTGAGCTGTGAGAAGGAGCGTGCAATCGCTTGGGATATGAGAGATGGGTGGTTATTGCATACAGGCTATACAGGGACTTTTATTTTATTACACCAGATAAAACAGAAAGCTTTCATTTTTTTATCGAATCGCACTTATGATAAGGATGAGCGTGAGCAATGGATTTGTGATCGTGATGCTTTGATAGCGCTCATGATGGCTGAAGAGGACTAAACAGACCTCTTTAGACTAGTTGATATGGCATAGAAAGGACAAGCCATGTATTCACTTGTGTTAATTTTATATCTTTTTTTCCTGTTTTTAGGGACCAGTATTGAGATGACAGCTTTGTCTTATACGGGCATGGCCTATAAGGAGATTCCAGCCTTTTTATTAGCTAATAGTATTATGCTAATATATGTGCTAGTCTTGCTAGCTCTTGTCATTTATTATTGTCGAAAAAAACAGGTCAGTTTGTGGTATTTTATCTTGGCTTTGGTGACAGGACTTTATATCACAGGCTGGATTTGCGGGTATCTCAATGATATGCTAGAAGGACTATTGAGGAAAGTAATAGCTAAATCTGTGATGGATGATTGGTCGGGTGCTCTTATAGCTCCTGTTGTTGAGGAGAGTATTAAGTTATTAGGCAGTCTTGTGGTCGTATATCTGATCAAGGCACGTCGCCTGTCAGAGATTATGGCGATTGGTATTGGTGTGGGCTTAGGCTTTCAAATTTCAGAGGATAATAGCTATCTCCTCCAAGCTTCCACAGATGTCAATAATCTGTACAGCCAATTGTTAGATCGCTTGTCTAATTCTATGGTATCTCATTGGGTCTATACAGCTATGCTTAGTGTAGCTGTGGTTATTTTTTATCGTGTTGCTACTAAAAAAATGCCCTTCAAACCAATTTATATCTTGTGGCTAGCAACGCCTTTGGTATCACACTTTTTCTGGAATTCTCCTCTAAATATCTATATCGGTGAATTTGGTCTTGTTGGTGCCATTATCAGTAGTTTGACGCTTTATATGGCGATTAGCATGTATCAAAAAGCACCAGGTATTCGTCTAAAAGACTAAAAGAAACCCCTTCTAGCAACATCTAGAAGGGCTTTCGTATATATGATTAGCCCAAGGATTTGGTCATAGTGATGTGGGTGATACCAGCTTCTTCAAATCTTTCTCCTTGTGTCTGGAAGCCAAGTTTTTGATAAAATGGTTGCGCTGTTAGTTGAGCGTGCATGGTCATCTTATCAAATCCTGCTTTAGTAGCATATTCAAGAGCGTGTTTCAGGAGTTTTTTACCCAACCCTTGACCTTGATAGCTGTCTAAGACAGCCATACGTTGTAGTGTGATAGTGGTTTTGTCTTGGCTAGGTAGGAGGCGGCAAGTAGCACAAGCTTGATGCTCTTGGTCGTAAAGGACAAAGTGGATAGCCAGTGTTTCATATTCATCAATCTCCATGTCTTTAGGAACACCTTGTCCCTTGACAAAGACTTCTTGGCGAATAGCGACAGCATCTTGATAGATAGTGGATAGGGTATCTTGTGTTTGTTTGATTATCATAGACTTATTATAGCAAAAAGCCCTTGCTTAGCAAAGGCTTTTTGAGTTTAGACAAGGTCTTGTACAGAGTCATCCATAGAGAGGACTTCGTGGAAGACACGTTGTGTTAATTCTGTTTTTTGCTCTTTAGTGAGGTACTTGGTGTTGACACAGTAACCTGAGATACGAACGATAACATCTTCACCATTCATAATCTTGTCATAGACGTCTTTGAGGTCCATGACGTTGAGGTTGACGTGTTGGCCACCGTTTTCAAAATAACCATCCAGAATAGTGACAAGGTTAGCCACTTGTTCATCAAAGGTCTTACCAAGTGCGCGTGGAGAGACTTGGGTTGTCAATGAGATACCGTCGTTAGCATGTTTGAAATTCAATTTAGATAAAGAATTCAAGTTTTGCAACCAACCCCCACGTGATTTAGAGGTTGGGTTGGCACCTGGTGGGAAGAATTCTACCTTAGAGGTATTAACACTACCATCTTCATTGAGGAAGACTCCACGGTGGACAGGTGAATTAGCAGTCTGTTTAGAGTAGGCTACGTTTGAGGTGATAGTGAGGATAGATACAGTAGCTTCTGCATTTTTGTAGAGCTTGTGGCTGTTGAGACGATTGAAGAATGCCTCCATGAGCCATTTAGCAATATCATCGACACGGTCATCATCTTCACCATAGCGTGGGAAGTCACCTGTCACTTCATAATCATAGATAAATCCATCTTCATCACGGATTGGCTTGACTTGGGCATACTTGATTGCTGATAGCGAATCTACGGTATTGGCAAATCCACAGATACCAAATCCCATATTGGCACGTTGGAAGGTTGGTAAAAATGCCATTTGGGCTGCTTCGTAGTTGTATTTATCCGTCATGTAGTGAATGATATTTAGGGCATCGACATACGTATCTGTCAACCAGTCGAGTGCTTTTTCAAAGTTTGCGATAACTTCATCGTAGTCAAAGATCTCAGATGTATTTGGCTCAACGACATCAAAGACCTTATAGTCTTTATGAACATCATCATAGCCGTTATTCCAACTTGAAAGAAGAGCTTTTAGGACGTTGACACGAGCACCGAAGTATTGGATATTGTGGCGTTGGTCTTCATTTTCAGGGTCAAGTGGAGAGACACAGCAAGAAATACAACTCATCTCACCATAACCATCTTTAGCCATGGTAGTTACCCCTTCGTATTGGATAGAAGAGTGTTTATGGCTCATTGCCATACAGTATCTACGAAAGGCATAAGGGAGTTTGTCTGTCCAAAGGACTGTCAAGTTTGGCTCTGGAGAGTTGCCGATATTATCAAGTGTATTGAGGAAACGATAGTCCATCTTGGTAACACGGTGGCGCCCATCAGCCCCCATACCAGCCATTGAGGTTGTCAAGAAAGTAGGGTCACCAGAGTAGATTTCATCAAAGGCTTTGGTACGTGCGAATTTGACTGTACGAAGTTTCAAGACAAAGTCATCGACAAATTCTTGAATTTCAGATTCTGTGAAGGTACCACGCGCAAGGTCACGCTCTGCATAGATATCAAGTACAATTGGGACACGTCCAAGTGATGTTGCAGCACCGTTGATGACACGTGCGACTGCCATAAAGGCGATGTTGGTCCACTGAATAGCTTCTTTAGTGTTCATGGCTGGTTTACGCACATCAACACCATAAAGGTCACCTAATTTAACGATATCTTGGAGAGCTTGATATTGAAGGTTGACTTCTTCACGTAGGCGGATAGTTTCTTCGTCAATTTCTGTGATAGAGTTCCAGTCATTGACTTTTTCTTGCATGAGGAAATCAGCTCCGTATAGGGCAAGACGTGCGTACATACCGATGATACGTCCACGAGAATAAGCATCAGGAAGTCCTGAGACGTGGTGTGAGTGACGAGCACGGCGGATATTTGAGGTATAAGCACGGAAGATACCGTCATTAACAGTTGTAGCATGCTTAGTATAAATCTCATGTAGTAATGGGCTAGGTGTATAACCATTTTCAATCAAAGTCGTCTCAGCCATACGGATACCACCTTTTGGCATGAAGTTGAGTTTGAAGAGTTCGTCATTTTGAAGCCCAAAAATCAATTCTTGATCTTTATCAATGTAGCCTGCTGGGATGTCTGCGATAGAGGTCGCACGATCAACATCCATAGGAAAACGTGTGTCTTCATAGTGCGCTTTAGTTTCTTCGATAATTTTTTTAATGTGAAGTGAGCGCTCAGTAGGACCTGCTAAGAAACTTTCGTCTCCATCATAAGGTGTATAATTGTCTTGAACAAAGCGTGTAACACTTGCTTTATCACGCCAATCATCTCCCTTAAATCCTTCCCAAGCTTTCTCAAAAACATCAGTGTTTGTTTTGACAGTTGCCATACTTAAAGTCTCCTTTTTCTAGTAACAAAAAAATCTGTTACATCTACATTTCTATTTTATCATATAGTAAGCGTTTTCTAGTGAATAAAAAGCGCTTACCTCTACATTCTTTTATAATACAGTATAGCTAAAATTGTCTAACTGTGCTATAAAGAAAAGAAAACCTTTATTTAAAAAGCTTTCTTGAGTCATGTCATCTAACGCTTGTTTAGCTCTAAGAGCTTAGGATGGTGTTTAGAGGTAGGAGTAGTTATCACTTAGACACTATTTTTTTGCTTAAGTGTGATTTTATACGTATAATAGAAGTCAAAGGAGGAGATCATGCTTAGTTTTCCTTTATTAAACGATACGTCACGAAAGATTATTCATATTGATATGGATGCTTTTTTTGCGGCAGTGGAGATGAGGGATAATCCAGACTTAGTAGGCAAGCCTGTGGTGATTGGTGCGGATCCTAGAAAGACAGGTGGACGTGGTGTGGTATCGACTTGTAATTATGAGGCGAGGGCTTATGGGATTCACTCAGCCATGTCTTCAAAAGAGGCTTATGAGCGCTGTCCTCATGCGATTTTCATTTCTGGTAATTATGCTAAATACTATCAGGTCGGCCTAGAAGTGAGACAGATTTTTTATCGTTATACCGACTTGGTAGAGCCAATGAGCATTGATGAAGCGTATTTGGATGTCACTGATAATAAAATACAGAGTCGCTCAGCCATTAAAATTGCCAAGCTCATTCAGCATACAATCTATACAGAGCTAGGTTTGACTTGTTCAGCGGGTGTTTCTTTTAATAAGTTTTTGGCCAAGCTAGCCTCAGATTATCACAAACCTAGAGGGCTAACGCTTATTCTCCCTCAGGATGTGGATGCTTTTTTGGCAGATTTGCCAATCGAAAAATTTCATGGTGTGGGCAAAAAAACGGTGGCCAAATTGCATGCTATGGGTGTGTATAAGGGGAGTGATTTATTAGAAATACCTGAGATGACCTTGATTGATCGCTTTGGACGCTTTGGCTATGACCTTTATCGTAAAGCTAGAGGCATTAGCAATAGCCCAGTCAAGCCTAATCGTGGGCGAAAATCTATCGGTAGTGAGCGCACCTACGCCCACTTGTTGTATAGTGATGCTGATGTTAAAGCTGAGATTACAAAGCATGTTGCGCGCGTGGCAGATAGTCTCAAGCGGCATGAAAAGTTGGCAAGGACAGTTGTGTTAAAGGTGCGCTATGCAGACTTTAGCACGCTGACGAAGCGCACGACTCTAGAGGATGTGACTAGGAGTCAGGAGCTTATTGACAAGACAGCCCAGAGCATTTTTGAAGGGCTTGATGAGACCAATGCGGGTATTCGCTTGTTAGGTGTTACGGTGACAGGTCTAGAGAGTGAGAGTAAGACGCTTAGTTTAGACATTTAAAAAAGAGACCAAGTGGTCTCTTTTGGTCGTTTTGATTGGCTCATCTGATAGGGCAGCATCTCTTTTTAAAAAAGGCGGAGCTGCTGGTTAGGGTCTTGAGGTTTGAGTAGAGTCTCTATATCTTCTTGTGTGATACCAATCATGGGGTCAATTAAGAGGTAATTTTCCTCTGTCAGTCGAAAAGTATCGTTATCAGGCTCTTTTGGAGCAGAGCTATTCATCATATCACTAGGTTGTTCAATCAAGCTGTCTGGCTTTAAGTCCAAAAAGCGCTCAACTAGATACGTATGGCGTTTATTGGCCTTAGTGCTTATGGCATAGTCAAAAGCAGAAAACTCACCTAGGAGGATAAGTTTACTTTTTGAGCGTGTGATGGCTGTATAGATCAGGTTGCGCTCTAGCATGCGTTGGCTTTGAGCTGTGATAGGGAGGATGACGACTTGAAATTCACTACCTTGAGATTTGTGGATAGACATGGCATAGGCGAGCGTTATTTTGCGCCATTCTTTTCGGGGGTAGATGACTTCTTGACCATCAAAATCCATGATAATCTCATCTTGCTTTGATTCTGTGTATTTAGCAGGAATAAGGTCTGTGATATAACCAATGTCGCCGTTAAAGACATTGTGCTCAGCGTCATTGATGAGATGGAGTACCTTATCACCGATACGAAAGGCAAGATCATTAAAGAGAAATTGCTGATCAGCCAAAGGATTGAGGAGATCTTGCATCAAGGTGTTAAGATTATCAATGCCTGCTTGTCCACGATACATAGGAGCGAGAATCTGGATATCTTGAGCGTTGATGCCGCTTTTGAGAGCCGACTGGACAATGGTTGAAATCATTTGTGGGATGAGATGACTGGGTGCTTCAAAGTAAGAACGATCAGGTTTTTTAGCCGTGAAATCATCTGGGACTATTCCTTGTCGGATTTGGCTAGCGAGTGTGATGATAGTTGACTCTTTAGATTGTCGAAAAATCTTTTCTAGAGCTATTTGCGAAATATCACTAATAGCTAGTAAATCAGCAAGGACCTGTCCAGGACCGACAGATGGCAGCTGATCACTATCACCTACGATGATGACTTGTGTATCCGATGACAGAGCTGCAAACAATTTATTAGCTAGCCAGGTGTCGACCATAGAAAATTCATCAATGATGATAAGATCACCATCTAACTCTTCGTCTAATAACTGAAAGTCGCTCTCTCCTGTCAGGCCTAGGTGTCGATGAATTGTAGCGCTTGGCAGTCCTGTTAGCTCATTCATACGTCGGCTAGCACGCCCAGTAGGTGCAGCAAGGATGATAGGCAGGTCTTTTGGTTGATTAAGGTCTAGCTGGTGCTCTTTAGCATAAGCGGTGATGATACCGTTGATGACCGTTGTTTTACCTGTACCAGGTCCTCCTGTTAGGATAAAGACCTTGCTTGTGAGGGCTGTTTTGATAGCTTGTTTTTGGATATCGTCATAGCAAATACCGAGGCTTTCTTGGGTATGATCAATCAATTCATCTAGCCTATCGTCAGCTAAGTGGTTCTCTAAAGGGTTTTCTAATAAGCGTTTGAGATGCTTATGGATACCAGCTTCAGCAAAGTAGAGGCTGTTGTCAAAGATTTTAGTATCTATATGCTGCACTTTTTCAGTCTCGATAAGATAGCTTAACTCAGCAGCGACCTTACTAGGATCTAGCTCAACAGCAATAGAACTCTCAAGCAAATCCAAGCTCGTCTCAAGTAACTCACGTGCTTCGATGTAAGTATCGCCTCTATTCATAGAGAGAGTCAGCAGGCTATGTAGGAGTGCAGCACGAAAGCGTTTTTCAGAATCACTTTTGAGGCCTAGCTGGAGAGCGATTTGGTCGGCAGTTTTAAAGCCGATACCCACAATATCTTCGACCAGCTGGTAGGGATTATCAGAGATGACGTCTAAAGTATCTTCCTTATAATGCTCAAAAATCTGCATGGCGTAGCGTGGATTGATACCGTACTGAGCAAGCTTTGTCAGGATGATTTCAGAGCCGTAGTTGAGTTTTAATTTGGCAAGGAATCGCTCTTTTTTAGCTTTTGATAGACCTGAGATGCTATCTAGTTTACTAGGATCTTCTAAGATAGCATCGATAGGCGATTGACCGTAGAGTGCGACGATTTTTTCAGCCGTTTTTTTACCGATTCCCTTGAATTCTTGGCTGGAGAAATACTTGATAAGTCCAGATGCGCTAGGTTTTTGGCGTTCATAACGATGACTTTTGACCTGCTCACCATACTTGGGATGTAAGCTCAGTTCTCCCCAAAAGGTGTAATCCTCCCCTTCGATAATCTCTGCCATACTGCCTGTTATGATGATTTCCATGCCGTCATAATCACTATTGGTATCCTCTAAGATGAGCAGTAAAATTTTGAAAAAATTGCTATCATTTGCAAAGATGATTTTGTCAACCGTTCCTGAAAAAAAGTAGTCTGTCTGCATCATATCTCCCTATAAAAGAAGAGGGTATCTACCCTCTAGTGTCTTATTCGATAGTGCCAATGCGATTAAATGGCCAAAAGCGAAAAGTGACCTCACCGATAATATTATCAGAATCAAAGGTTCCGACCTCTCGGCTATCTCGTGAGACGATACGGTCGTCTCCAAGGAGATAATACTCTCCTTCTGGCACCGTCACTGTAAAGTCGCTATTGCCATTTTTGTCTGTGGTAAAGGCAGTCGCTTTTTCAGCCAATCCTTGAAAGAGTGGATTGTAGGCATAAGTGCTCTGCAGCTTATCTTTAGCAAAGCGTTTTTGATAGTCTGCTAAGTAAGGTTCATCGACTGTTTGACCGTTGACAGTCAGAACATCGTCCTTGTAGCTGACAGTGTCTCCAGGAAGCCCAATAACACGTTTGACAATAATCTTTTTCTCCCCATTTTCTGTTTCTGAGGCAACAACGACATCAAAACGATCAATCTTGGTATGTGATAAAACAACCAAACGCTCTCCATCAGCAAGCGTCGGGTCCATAGAGTGTCCATCTACACGAACAAACTGCCAAAGAAAAAGTCTGGTTAGGACAAAGACTGTAATGATGAGGAGAAAAAGCCCCCATTCTTTCATAAATTGTTTCATAGTGTTTCCTTTTATCAATGTAATAGTGCTTGTGCTTTTTTGGTATTTGCAAAATGTAGTTTAGCCGTGTGCTCAAGTGCTGACATACCATAGGCCTTTAGGAGTTGACTAGCGATTTTGTCAGAAGCGCTAGAAGCACCGCTAGGAAGCTTGTAGCCTGTTTCTTTGGACAAGTCTTTGAGATTGTCTAAAAAGAGCTTTCGAGCGATGATAGAGCTGACGGCTACTGCTAAAAATTGGCTCTCTGCTTTTTCAATTAATCTAACAGGTTCTGTAAACTGATTTTTCTCATTTTTGAGATAATTATGATAATTTTTAGGGCTGGTAAAAGCGTCGATGACAATCTTGTCTGCTGTGATACCGTCCTTTAAAAGGAGAAAAATCGCTTGATTATGAAGTGCCACTTTGACAGATACAGCGTTGTAAGGCTTATTTTTACTGACGACTTCATTGTACTTTTTAGGTGTCAATAAAAGGCTGCGATGAGGGATTTTAGCTTCTAGGAGAGGTGCGATTTGCAGAATGGTTTTATCGCTTAGTGTTTTAGAATCACCAACGCCAAGCTCTCGTAAAAAAGCATGGTCACTAGGTGTTACAAAAGATGCGACCACAGCGATACCACCAAAATAAGAGCCATTGCCGACCTCATCAGTCCCAATTAGGGCACAGTCTTGAGAAATGGTCTCTGGCTGCGTATCATCTTCTTTGTAGCCAAATGATTTAGCGAGTTGATAAGCACCTTTTCCTTGAAAAACAACTTTACCAGAGTGATAGAGAGAGATGTGTGTATCATCAGTCTTAGCGCAAAAAAGAATGTGTGGATTATTAGACGTTATCTGCGATGCCTTTAAGCGCTCCATGAGTCTTTCTTGTAGAGCGGGATTTGCTGTCATGACAATTGTATTCATGCTAATATTCTAACATAAATCCAAAGTCTTGTGTTAGTAAAGTGGGTGGTGTATGAAAAAAGAGCCTCTTTTATATTGATGTCAATACTTTTCATTATGAGTTTTTTACGTTATAATTGAAAATAGAGGTAAACGAAATGACACGTAAAGAAACAGGAAAAAACCGTTATAAATTTATCTTTGGTGATAAGCACTTGACCTTGACCACTGATAAGGACAACCTTTTTATGGAAGAAGTGGAGCGTCTAGCGCACGAAAAATACCAAGCGCTAAAAGAGAAGCTCTCAAGTGCCGATAATGAGACGTTGGCTATTTTGATGGCTGTCAACTCACTGTCGCAACAACTAGAGCGTGAGCAAGCTTATGACAAGCTTGAAGCTAAGTACCAGTCCTTAAAAGAGGAACTATCAGAAACAAAAGACGCTAAGGCAGATGATGGAGATTAAATCGTGCTAACGTTAGTGATTTTACTTATTCTTAGTTGGAGTTTTTATATTGGTTATCGGCGTGGTATCGTCTTACAGGGGTTTTACACAGGTATAGCGGCTTTGGCGTTTTACATTGCTTCTCATAGCTTTTCTAGCTTATCGTCTCAGCTGACCTTGTGGGTGCCTTATGCTAGTCCAACCCAAGAGTCTAGCGTTGCCTTTTTTCAGACGGTTGCTTTATTTGATTTGAATCAGGTCTATTACTCAGGTGTTGCATTTTTGGTGATTTATACCTTTATGTATGTCTGTGGGCGTTTTTTGGGTATTTTTTTACATTTGACGCCGATTAGTCATCTGGAAAATCGCAGTTTGTCTTTAGTTAGTGGTGTCTTGTCAGTCTTTGTGACGATGTTATCTTTAAGCATTGTTTTTGCTATTTTGGCAACGATTCCTTTGACTAGTTTACAGCAGTATTTAGCTAATAGTAGTATGGCGCGTTTTTTGATAAATAGCCTAGCTAGCGTCTTTACAGGCTCATGGCAGTAAGTCCCTTTGTTAAAAAGGGATTTTTTCTATGGTTGACTTGCCCTTTTTTAAAGCTTTTGGGTTATAATAGTAGCTATGAATGACAAGATTTTAGAACAACTAGAATTTGATAAGGTTAAGGCACTTTTGTTGCCTTATATGCAAACAGAACAAGGACGTAAGGCTCTAGAGCAGTTATTACCCATGACAGATAGTAAGGCCATATCAGCGAGTTTAGATGATATTAAAGATATGGCTAGCTTATTTGTCGAGGTGCATGGCTTTGCCCTTGGAGAGGTATCTGATATTAGCGAGAGTCTGAAGCGTTTAGAGTTATCTGCTAGCCTCAATATCTCAGAGCTGCTAGCCATTAAGCGCGTCTTAACGGTATCAGAAGAGATAAAAGACGTCTATAATCAGCTGGAAAATGTCACTTTAGAGCGTTTGGGACGTTTATTTGTGAATATCGAGGTGTTTCCACAGCTAAAAGGTCTCCTTCAAGCAGTCAACGAAGCAGGATTTTTAGAAGATTTTGCTAGCCCTCAATTAGCTAGTATTCGTAGTCAAATTGCAAGACATGATAGAGATATTAGACAAACCCTTCAAGATATTTTAAAGAAGCGTGCGGATATGCTCTCTGAACAGTTAATCGTCAGTCGTGCTGGACGTAGTGTTCTACCTGTGAAAAACACGTATCGACACCGTATCTCTGGTATTGTCCATGATATTTCTGCCTCAGGTAGTACGGTCTATATTGAGCCACGCCAGGTTGTCTCCCTCAATGAAGAGATGACGCAGCTAAGAGCTGATGAGCGCTATGAGGAAGCACGTATTTTGAGGGATATGTCAGATATGCTGGCTCCGTATATCTCTGCTATTAAAAATAATGCTTGGATTTTAGGGCATTTGGACTTGGTACGTACCAAATACCTCTTTATGCGAGACTATCAGGCGACTCTACCTAGTCTGAGTCAGGATAAGACGATAAGGCTACTTCAGGTGAGACACCCACTGCTAAAAGAGGCAGTGCCAAATAGCCTTTATTTTGGGTCAGATCTATCAAGTATTGTCATCACGGGACCTAATACAGGGGGAAAAACCATCATGTTGAAGACTTTGGGTCTAGCACAGGTGATGGCACAATCTGGTTTACCCATCTTAGCTGATAAAGGTAGTTGTGTAGCTGTCTTTAATGATATTTTTGCTGATATTGGTGATGAGCAATCCATAGAGCAAAGCCTATCGACCTTCTCTAGTCATATGACGCATATCGTCTCTATATTGGAGCAGGCTAATCAAGATAGTCTGATTTTGTTTGATGAGCTGGGAGCAGGAACGGATCCCCAAGAAGGTGCCAGCTTAGCAATGGCTATTTTGGAGCATTTGCGTCTTAGTCAAATCAAAACCATGGCAACAACTCACTATCCTGAGTTGAAGGCATATGGGATTGAGACGGATTTTGTGGAAAATGCCAGTATGGAATTTGACACGACAACTTTGAGTCCGACCTATCGCTTTATGCAAGGTGTGCCTGGACGCTCCAATGCCTTTGATATTGCAGCTCGTCTGGGTTTGTCTGAGGTGATTATCGCAAATGCTAAAGCGCAAACCAATCAAGATAGCGATGTCAATCGTATCATCGAGCGCTTAGAAGAGCAGACGCTAGAGAGTCGTAAGCGTTTGGAGCGTATTCGTGAGGTCGAGCAGGACAACCTAAAATTTAACCGCGCTGTCAAAAAATTGTATAATGAATTTTCACATGCGCGTGATAAGGAGTTGGAAAAAGCCACTCAAGAAGCGCAAGCTATTGTTGATAAGGCAGTCGATGAGAGCAGTCGTATTTTAGACAATCTTCATGCTAAGAGTCAGCTTAAGCCACATGAGGTTATTGAGGCGAAAAAGCAGCTTAATGACTTAGTGAAAGCACCTGATTTATCGCAAAATAAGGTACTTCAAAAAGCCAAAAAAGCTAAAGCCAAGCAAGCTCCAAAAGTTGGAGATAGTATTGTTGTCAATGCTTATGGGCAGCACGGTACGCTTATTAACCAGCTAAAAGACGGGCGCTTTGAAGCTCAGGTAGGTCTGATTAAGATGACTTTAAAAACGGATGAATTTAGCTTAGTGGCTAGTCATAAGGATAAGAGTAAGCCAAAGAAATCCAAACAAGTAGCGGTGATGACTAAGCGTGCTTCTGGTCCTCGCGCAAGACTTGATCTCAGAGGTAAACGCTATGAGGAGGCAATGAGCGAGCTAGATAGCTTTATTGATCAAGCACTTTTAAATAATATGGCACAAGTCGATATTATCCATGGTATTGGTACTGGTGTTATTCGTGAAGGGGTCAGCCAGTATCTACGACGTCATAAGCATGTTAAACATTTTGGCTATGCCCCTCAAAATGCGGGTGGTTCTGGAGCAACCATTGTGACCTTAGGATGATTAAAGGGTAAAAGGAGTATGATTTATGACGGATTATCAACGTTTATACCACGCTTGGACAGCGCCTTTTAGACGTTATCCAAAGCTAGTCGTTATCTTACGTTTAGTCAATAAAAGCCTGACCTATCTCATGTATCAAGTTTACCCGTTATTTTTGCTACATATCTACCTCAAAGATGGTTGGCGCTCACAATTGCTAGCGTTACTATTAGTGCCTGCGGCCAGTTTTTTGCTCGTATCACTTTTTAGACGTCTCTACAATCAGCCTCGTCCTTATGAAACTTGGGATTTAGCCCCTTTGATTATCAGGACAAGTAAGGGTAAGTCTATGCCAAGTCGTCATGTCTTTTCGGCAACTTTGATTAGTATGTGTGTCTTGGTTAGCTACCCTCATTTTGGAGCATGTTTGTTGTTTTTATCGCTTTTGTTAGCCATTTGCCGTGTCTTAGGAGGGGTTCATTATCCTAAAGATGTGCTTATCGGTTATATGTTGGGGATAGCATCAGGAGCGCTTTTATGTCTAGCATAGCAATTAGTGGAAATGTTTTGGCTTTTTGTGTACAATGAAAGCATAAACTAGACAGGAGATATGATATGGCATACGAAGTAACAGATGCAACATTTGAACAAGAAACAAAAGAAGGTCTTGTATTGGTTGATTTTTGGGCGACATGGTGTGGTCCTTGCCGCATGCAAGCGCCAATTCTAGACCAATTAAGCCAAGAGCTTGATGAGGATACGGTTAAGATTGTTAAGTTAGATGTGGATGCGAATCCTGAGACAGCGCGTGCTTTTGGCATTATGTCTATTCCAACTTTGATGTTTAAAAAAGATGGTCAAGTTGTCAAGCAAGTCGCAGGTGTGCATACCAAAGAACAATTAAAAGCTATTATTGCTGAATTATCTTAAAAAAGATGGGACTTAGTCTCATCTTTTTTATTGTGCAAATAAGAAACATAACTAAACATTTAAATAAAAAGTATAGACATTTAAAAATAGATGTGATATACTCTAATTAAGTTAGAAAGGAGGTTTGTATGACATTACTGGTTTTTGATATTGGTGGCACATCGGTCAAATACGCTTTGTTTAAGGATGGAGAGCTGGGTGAGGTTTCTTATTTTCAGACACCTAAGACTTGGGATGCTTTGAAGGTTCAGATAAAGTCGCTTAAAGAGACTTATGAGACTGAAGGTATAGTTGGACTTGCCTTTAGTTGTCTTGGTGTGGTTGATGCTAAAAAAGGTATGATAGGTGGTGTTAGTGCCGTGCCTTATCTGCATCATTTTCCGATTGTGAGGGAGTTGGAAGACTTGTGCCAGCTTCCTGTTGCTATCGAAAATGATGCCAACTGTGCAGCGCTAGCGGAGCTTTCTTTTGGGGTTGCTAGAGATGTAGCAGATAGTGCCTTTTTCATCATTGGATCTGGTGTAGGAGGGGCTCTTATTTTGGATAGGTCTTTACGAAAAGGGGTCGATCTTTTTACTGGTGAATTTGGCTTGATGAGCATGATGAATGGAGAAACGCTTAGTCAGTTGGTCAGTCCTGTTCATTTAGCTAAGCGCTATCAAAAAGAGATGAAAACACCTGCTATCACAGGAGAAGACATCTTCAGGCTAGCTAAAACAGGAGACAAGCTAGCTGGTGATTTGGTGTCGTCGTTTTATGAGACACTTAGTCGTGCTATTGTCAATGTAGCCTTGGTTGTCAATCCAGAGCTTATCGTGATTGGCGGTGCCATTTCAAAGCGTGATGATTTGCTAACCTATCTAAATCAGTCTATCGAGCAGTTAAAGGTCGGCTTACACATCGAAGATTTGACTTGCCGACTGGCGACGTGTCGTTATTATAATGACGCCAATTTATTAGGGGCAGCTAGTAATTGGCTTACGCAGTTTGGGACAATGTCCAAGCGTGATTTGTGATATGAAAAAAGGAGTCTTATTATGTCAAAAGCGTTAATTATCTGTGCGTCAGGAATGTCATCATCATTGATGGCTCAAAAAGTAACCGACTTTCTTCAAAAAGAGGGTAAAGATATTGTCGTTGAAGCGATTAGCTCGACTGAGGGCAATCAAATGATTAGTGAGGGTGATTATGATTTGTATTTGATTAGCCCTCAAACCAAGATGTATTTCAAGCAGTTTTTTGAGTTGGGTCAAAAGGTCAATAAACCAGTCGTGCAAATCCCACCTCAAGCTTACATTCCTATTCCTATGGGAGTTGAAAAAATGGCTCAGTTGATTGTGAGCAATCTATAAGGAGGCTACTATGGATACACAAGAATTGCAAATGGTAGCTTTTGAGATTATTTTAAATAGTGGTAATGCTAGAACAATGGTACATGAAGCGTTTCAGGCGATGCGACAAGGTGATTTGGAGCTAGCCCAAAAGACCTTAGACGCGTCAAACGATGAATTGTTAGAAGCACACCACGCTCAGACCAAGCTTTTACAAGATTATGCCAGCGGGGTGGATATCAAGATGGAGATTATCATGGTGCATGCCCAAGACCATTTGATGACTACGATGACCTTAAGAGAGGTGGCTATCGAGATGTTGGCTCTATATCAAAAATTAGCGGTCTCATAAGATAAAAAATACCTATATAGGTATTTTTTTTGAGCTCTGAAAATCTAAAAAGAGCACCTCATGATCAAGCGTACTTGAGCTAGAGAGGTACTCTGAGAAGATAGGGTTAGTGACTTTAATCTTTGAAACCGTTGTCTTTGGCAAGTTGGTTGAAGAAATGCCCTGATTTTTTAATGGTTCGTTTGCCTTCTTGGTCTAAATCAACTGCAATTAAGCCATAGCGGTTTTTGTAAGCATTGGTCCAAGACCAGTTGTCCATACAAGTCCACATATGATAGCCAAGGCAATTGGCACCTTCTTGGATAGCTTGATGGAGATAGCGAAGATGATCCTTAATAAAATCAATGCGATAGTCATCCTCAATCTCTCCTTGAGCATTGCGATAGCGTTCTTCTCCTTCAACGCCCATACCATTTTCAGAGATATACGATGGGATATTGCCATAGTTGTCACGTAGGTTGATTAAGATATCATAGATCCCTTTTTCATAGATTTCCCATCCACGGTAAGGGTTCATCTTTTTATTTGGCATGTCGTAGTTGTCAAAATAATCATCTGGCATAGGGAAGTTAGGATTTTTATCTGCGGGATTTTCCTTTGCCTTGATACGTCGTGGTTGATAGTAGTTGATACCTAAGAGGTCAATAGGATTATCCTTGATGATATCAAGATCTTCTGGATCATACTTAGGCATGATATCTAATTCTTTGATAATCGTGATAAGCTCTTTTGGAAATGTCCCTTTGATAGAAGGGTCTAAAAAGGAGCGGTTGAAAAAAGCATCCGCTATTTTAGCAGCTGAGACATCCTCAACATTAGAGTCATCTCTTGGGTAGCTAGGTGTCAGATTGAGAATGATACCAATCTTGCCGTCATACTTGTCATGGTAAGCTTTAATAGCTAAGGCGCTTGCTAGCAGTTCGTGAAATCCGACTTGGACAGCGTGTTTAAGATTGACTTCATTTGGATAGTGAAACTGATAGAGATATCCCCCCTCGATAGGCACAATAGGCTCATTATGGGTAAACCAATAATGGACACGATCGCCAAACAGTTTGAAGCAGGTTTTGGCAAAGTGTACATAAGCATCAACGGTATCACGATTGAGCCATCCCCCTTTTTCTTGTAGTGGCATTGGCATATCAAAATGGTATAAGTTGATAAAAGGTTCAATGCCGTTGGCAATCAATTCATTAATGTAGGCATTATAGAAAGAAACTGCTTTAGGATTGACGTCTCCTACGCCATCAGGAATCAAGCGACTCCATTGGATAGACGTTCTAAAGGAATTGTGACCAGTTTGCTTCATTAAGGCGACGTCTTCTTTAAAGCGAAGATAATTATACGAGGTTTTGTCAGGACCCACTTGGTCAAAGAAGCGCTCAGGTTCTTGTTGATACCAAAAATCCCAGATATTGTCCCCTTTACCGTCTCCATCAAAACGTCCTTCAGTTTGTGGTCCACTGGAGGCAGTCCCCCAGAAAAAGTCTTTTGGAAAATGATAAGTTGTCATTGAAAAAACTCCTTTGCATTCTTTATAAGATAAAGTATATACTATTTGAAAATAAAGTCAAGAATAATATATAAAAAGACTAGACATTTAATAAAAAATAATATACAATAAAGTTAACAAAAAGTAAAGGTAGGTAAAACTGATGAACAAGTTTTTAGATGCTATCAGTGAGAAACTGCTCCCTTTAGCAAACATTCTAGGTTCTAATAAGTATCTAGCTGTCTTGCGTGACGCTTTCATGCTAGCCTTTCCTATCACTATGTTTGGCTCGATTGTAGTTGTTATTACCAATTTGCCATTCTTTAGTGATAGTCTAAAAGAAACACTAGCGGCGCTTTTAGGAAATGGTCAGACAGCGACGATGTCTATTATGACCCTCTTTGTCGTCTTTGGGATAGGGTATTATCTGTCTAAGTCCTATAAGGTTGAGGGTGTTTTTGGTGGGGCTGTGGCACTCTCTAGTTTTCTGATTCTAACCCCTTTTTATGTGACAAGTGAAGCTGGTGAGATGGTCTCTAATGTCGTTAGTCTGGATAGATTAGGCGCTAAGGGAATGTTTTTAGGGATGATTACAGCTTTTGTGGCGGCAGAGATTTACAGTCGTATTAGCAACAAAGGATGGCAAATCAAGATGCCAGACTCTGTACCACCTGCTGTCTCTAAATCGTTTGCAGCACTTATTCCAGGCACATTAACGTTGACCTTTTTCTTACTCCTTCATGCAGCCTTAACAGGCTTGTTTAAGGTCAACTTACATGATTTGATTTACCAAGTTATCCAAGCTCCTTTGGTAGGTTTAGGCTCAAGTATTGGTGCGACCTTGATTGCGGTCTTTTTGATTCAAGTCTTGTGGTTTTTTGGCTTACATGGGCAAATTCTGGTCAACTCCGTTATGGACCCTATCTGGAATACTCTTAATCTGGAAAATCTAGAAGCTTACAAGGCAGGTGAACAGGTTCCTCATATTATTTCAAAAGCATTTATGGAAACGTTTACGGTAGGTCTTGGTGGTTCGGGTATGACCTTGGCGGTTGTGTTGATTATGGCTTTTATCTTGAAAAAGAAGATGTACCGAGACGTTGGACGACTAGCGCTTGGGGCAGGTATTTTCAATGTTAATGAACCCGTTATTTTTGGACTTCCTATTGTGATGAATGCAACGATTTTGATTCCATGGGTATTAGCACCGATTGTGGTCACGTCACTTAATTATCTCGTCATGGCTATTGGTTTAGTACCAGCACCAACAGGTGTTTCTGTACCATGGACTGTACCGATTTTCTTTAGTGGTATGCTTGCGACCAACTCGATTATGGGGGGACTTCTTCAGATTGCAGACATGTTACTAGTAGCTTGCATTTGGTATCCATTCTTATTGGCACTAGACAGACAAGAGGATTATGGGTTATAATAAAAAGATAACGACTAGGATAAGAGGGTAGGATATGTCTAAGTATGAGGAAATTGCTAATGTGATTAGAAAGAGAATCTCAGATGGTGTCTATCCTGTTGATTCAAATATTCCTGTGCAGTCTGATCTAGCCAAGGAGTTTTCCGTTAGCCGTATGACAGTCAAAAAAGCTATTGAAATACTGACAATTGAAGGGTTAGTCTATTCTAAGCAAGGTCATGGGACAAAAGTCTTAAACTCTTCTTTTTGGGATAAAAATGATCTTAATTTTCGCTTTGATGATTACAATGGTCTTAGTAAAGATTTGCATGAACATGCCGATCGCTTGAGCAGTCAGATTATTGCTTTTGAGGTTGAGTTTCCCCAAAAAGAGGTAGCAGAGCGCCTGCAGCTCGATAGTAAAACGCCAGTTTATCGTATTGTGCGCCTACGTTTGCTAGATGAGAAGCCTTATGTCCTAGAACATACCTTTATGCCAGTAGATTTGGCGCCAGGTCTTGATGAGGATGTTTTGATGAGCTCTGTTTATGGCTTTTTGCATAAAACTTTAGGCTTAAAATTTGCAGGTTCTTATCGGCATATTACGGCTTCTAAGGCAGATAGTTTTGATTTGGAGCATCTTAAATGCGACAAACACGACCCTATCTTAGAGGTAGAGCAGGTCGTATATCTGGATAATGGACGCCCGATTGAGTATTCTAAGAGTCGTAATCGTTATGACACTAGAGGATACTCATTGTTGGATGTTAAAAATAGTTAAAAAGCATCTGCTTATAGCAGATGCTTTTTTGTACCATTTTGTCTGATTAGTTATGACTCTCGCCTAGACCCCTAGCCAGCTGAGCGATATCAGTGGGATGTGTTCGACAACAGCCGCCAAGAATCTTACTGCCCAAAGCCTTCCACTCCTTACTTTTATCAAGAAGATTATAATGATTAGCAGGGTTTGAGTGCCAGCATTGTTTGGTGCCGTCATAAGTTTCACCAGAGTTTGGATAGCTGACTAAAGGTTTATCTGTCAACTCTGCTAATTCCGTTAGTAAGGCATCCATAAGATGAGGCGCTGTACAATTAAAGCCTAAAGCTAATACCTGAGGACAGTTTATGACGAGCTGGCTAATCTCTTTTAAAGAAGTCCCATCAGAGATAGAGCCTTCATGCTGAGCTGTAAAGCTCATATAGGCTTCAACGTGAGGAAATTCTTGTGTCAAAAGCTCAACTAAAGCGATGACTTCTAAGCGATTAGGGATAGTCTCTAGGCATAATAACTCACTACCAGCCTCTAGAAGCGCTTGTATGCGTGGTCTATGAAAGTCTTTGAGTGTTTCAATAGATATGTCCCCATAATCTCCGCTATATTCAGAGCCGTTGGCAAGATAAGCAGCGTAAGGGCCTACGCAGCCAGAGATAAGAGGATAGCTGCGCTTTAGCTTTGTGGTTTGATCTAGACTATCCCAGACAGTCTTTCTTGCTTCTAGTGCTAAGTTGACACTTTGCTTTATGATATGTATGGCTTCTTCTTGGCTTAAGCCAGCCTCTAGGAGCCCTGGTAGGCTAGCTTGATAGCTAGATGTGGTCACTATATCAGCACCTGCTAGCAGGTAGGTCTCATGGATATGTTGGATAATCTCAGGTTGAGTGAGGAGGTATTTGGCTGACCAGAGTTTTCCTGAGACATCATAGCCTAAATGCTCCAGCTCCGTCCCTAGGGCACCATGTAAGATTAAGTGTTCTTTTGTTTTTAATAATTGTCTAAAACGTCCCATAAAAAACCTCTCTTACCATTTTTTAAAGCGAATATAGTGATACACATAGCATAAAACGATAAAGGGAAGTCCGAAATAAAGCCCTGCTCGTTGAGAAGGATCCCATGCAATACCAATAATAGAGATAATCAAGAGGATAATTGTAATCCAAGGTAAAACAGGTGAAAAGGGAGCTTTATAATCCAATTCTTCAAGGCTGTGTGTTTTTAAAAAGTCATGACGAAAGCGAAGCTGTGCCAGAGGGATAGATAACCAAACGATAACCATAGCAAAGCCTGCGATCGAAACTAAAGCGAGAAAAATAGTCGTTTCAGCATAGATAGAAGCGATTAAAGCAACAAAGACTCCAATCATAGAGACAATCATGCCACGCATAGGCACACCGTGTTTATTGATTTTGACGAGATGCTCACTAATCATCCCTTCATTTGCCAGTGACCAGAGCATGCGACTAGAGGCGTAAAGCCCTGAAGTAGAGGCTGACAAGATAGCAATTAGGATGATGACATTCATGATATCAGCAGCATAAGGGATGCCGATTTTATCAAAAACAAGGACAAAAGGCGCTTCTGTTACCCCAGCTTCTGACATGGGTAAGAGAGCCGCTAGGACAAACATGGTCAGGACAAAAAAGCTAACCAAGAGCCCGATCGTTGATTTAATAGCTTTAGGGACAGCTTCTTTTGGGTTGGCGGCCTCACCAGCAGCAATACCAATCATCTCTACTCCTGAAAAGGCGTAGTTGACAGATAGCATGACAGACAAAAAGCCGATAAAGCCGTTTGGTAGCAATCCTTGAGAGGTGATATTGGTCAAAAGTGGTGCAGAGGTGCTCCCTTCAATAGATAAAATCCCAAAAATAGCGAGACTTCCTAAGATGATAAAAGCTAGGATAGCGTAAACTTTAATCGAAGACAAGACATCCTCAGCTCTTGCAAACCAGCCGACAGATAAGGTATTTAAGCTAAAGACGATGATAGCAAAAAGACTAGCAAAAACCCATATGGGTATATTGGGAAACCAGCGCTGCATCAATTGACTGGCGCCGATAAATTGAGATGATAAAGCCACTACCCAACAAAGCCAGTACATCAAAGCGACCATAAAACCTGTGGCGGGACTAATAAAGCGTGTCGCATAGGTGTGAAAAGAGCCCGTAACAGGCATAGCTACGGATAGCTCGCCTAAAGAAAACATGACCAAATAGACCATAATAGCCCCAAAAAGGTAAGCTGCGATGGCACCAAGAGGCCCAGCCTGCATAATAGTATAGCCAGAGCTTAAAAAGAGCCCTGTTCCGATGACCCCTCCAATGGATAACATCTGTAAGTGACGACTAGTCATCTCGCGTTGGAAGGTTCCTTCGTGTTCAAAGTTGTGATTTTCCATAAGGTCTCCTAAATAAAAATACTAATTAGTTTATCATATCATAGTTTTTCAATTAGTAGTTATAGCCTTTGTAAACGTCATCTTATAGTTTAAAGCTATAAGATGATGGCGCTAAAAAAGTAGTGAAGAGGTCTTCACTACTTGTGATTAGGCTTTTCTAAACTTGAATTGGCTATAAATACCAAAGCCAACAATCCAAATAAGCGATCCAACCGCCCCAATAAGTGTGTCAGCTTGTAAGAATAAAATGGCAAAGACCATCAGCATAAAGACAATGGTAATAGGATTTAAAATCTTATAAGCTGGCATGAGATAACCATCAGGCATAAAGTCATCTGATTGACGGTATTTAAGGTGGGCAATCATCGTTAAAATATAAATAGCGATGTAAACACCTGATGATGAGGCTGTAATAAGCGTAAAGGCATTTTGGATAGCAGGAATCATACTAATCAAAGCAGAGGCTGCAATCATAATGGCTGAGAAGATAATGGCACGGCTAGGGACACCTGTTCGTGAGAGACTATTTAGTTTTAAGCGTGTCATCAAAGCATTTGGCGCTTCGTGAGCGAGTTGATAGAGGTGACGCCCTGTTGAGTAGAGAGTCGAGTTGAGTGCAGAAGCTGCAGATGTCAAAACGACAAAGTTAATCAAAGCAGCAGCCCATTTAAAGCCAGCTAGTTGGAAAACCATGACAAACGGTGAATTTTCAAGACTGCTTGCGCTAGTGGTCAAGGCATGCCAAGGAATGATGGTCATGATAGCCAAAAGAGAGCCCACATAGAAAATCACGATACGCATGGGAATTTCTTGAATGGCTTTTGGCAATACTTTTCGTGGATTAGCTGTTTCAGAGACAGTAATACCGACAAATTCGATAGCTTGGTAGGCAAAAAAGACCATTTGGAAGGAAACTAAAAATTTCATCCAGCCATTGGGGAACCATTCAAAATGGCTAAAAATGTTATTGAGTGTGACAGGACCTTGAGAGGTTTCAAAGCCTGTTAACAACATGATAATAGCTGTAGCAATCAAGGCCATAATGGCGATGATTTTGATCATGGCAAACCAAAATTCAGTTTCTCCAAAGACCTTAACAGCGATAAGGTTGATAGAGGCCAAGAGAATTAGAAAGACAATTTGAATGATCCAAGACGGCCAAGATGGAAACCAATATTGCATGTATTTGGCAACGGCAGTGATTTCAGCCATTCCTAAAAAGATAAGTGATACCCAGTAGGACCAGCCAGCAAAATAGCCCCAGCCAGCTCCAAGATAACGGGTGATAAAGTTGATAAAGGTGTGTTGGTCAGGGTCTTGATAGAGCATCTCACCCATGGCACGCATCATAAAGAACATGAAGACACCAGTGATAAGATAGACTAGTAAAATTGATGGACCTGTCAGAGAAATGGAATTTCCAGCTCCTAAAAATAGCCCAGTTCCAATAGTTCCTGCGATAGCGATCAGTTGGACATGGCGGTTTTGTAAACCACGTACCATGCCATTTTCCAACTCATCGTTTTCAACTTCAGGCTTGTGTTGTTTGTTAGACATAAGCATTCCTTTTTTATAAAATTTCTTTCCTATTATACTAGATATTACCTGTAATTTCAAATAGGGCTTCTTAAAAGTGTGTCATTTGTCACTAAAGTGATAAAAAACTGAGCGAAAACTCAGTTTTTTTGACGTTTTTTAAAGACAATGTAGGTGAGATAACCAAGCAGCATACCAAAGCCATTTTGCAAAAGATTTCCCCAGATACTACCTAGAGCAGCACCTAGACCTTGTCCAAGGACTAGAGAGCCTATAACATACCAACCTACCATGCTAACTGTGGCTAGAATTAAGCCTAGATAGCGCCATTTGCCTGTCCAGCCAGCAAAATACCCCTGTGCGCCATGAGCGATAAGGCTATGAATCATCCAGTGAGGGTAACCAGCTAGTAAGTCAATGAGAAATCCAGACAAGCCACCAACAAGAGCGCCAGCTTTACTCCCTAGATAAAAGCTTGTAAAATAAATACCAGCATCAAGAAGGGTTAGAAATCCTGTTGGAGTAGGTATCATGATAAAACGCCCTAAAACGATACTAAGAGCTGTGAGAATGGCCATTAAGGTAATAGTTTGCGTACGATGTGACATAAATCCCTCCACTTTTTCAAAGCTATACTGGCATTGTAAAAGAATTTAAAATAAAGTACAATAGGCTTAAAGATAAAGTGTAGGGGGACAGATATGACAAAAGTAGAGGCTATTAAAGACTATCTGATAAATCAAATCGCTTTGGGAGAGCTAAAAGCAGGAGATAAGCTACCGTCGATTCGCCAGTTAGCCAAGCAATTTTCTTGCAATAAAGATACGGTTCAACGGGCTCTTTTAGACTTACGTTATGAACATTATGTTCATGCTATCGCTAAGTCAGGCTATTATGTGCTAGAGACTAAGCAGGAAAAAGAAATACTAGATTTACCAGACTCAGAGATTGCCAATATAGCTTATGAGGATTTTAGACTTTGCCTCAATGAAGCCCTTATTGGTCGGGAAGATTATTTGTTTAATTATTATCATAAGGAAGAAGGCCTACCAGAGTTGATAAGGGCGGCGCATCAATTACTTGTGAGTGGTTATGTTTACAGTAAAATAGAGCAATTGATGATAACAGCAGGAACCCAACAAGCCCTCTACATTTTAAGTCAGCTCGTCTTTCCCAATCAAAAGACGATTATTTTGCTAGAGCAGCCTACTTATAACCGCATGGTGGATCTTGTAAGAACGCTTAATCTTTCAGTGATGACGATTGATAGAGGGAGAGAGGGGATTGATTTTGAGCGCTTGGAGTTTATTTTGGCTAATTATCCTATTAAATTTTTTTACCTTATCCCTCGTCTGCATAATCCTTTAGGGACTTCTTATAGTCAGTCGGACATGGAGCGTTTGGTGGCTTTAGCAGAAGATTATGATGTTTATTTGGTTGAGGATGATTATATGTCTGATTTTGCTAGTCATGCCCCTCTCCATTATTATGATACGCATGAGCGTGTTATCTACCTCAAGTCGTTTTCTAATACGATTTTTCCAGCTCTACGCTTAGCAATTATCAGCTTACCTCTTGTGCTTAAAGAGAGCTTCATAGCCTATAAAAAAATGATGGATTATGATACCCATCTGATTTTACAAAAAGCGCTAGCGCTCTATATAACAAGTGGGATGTATGCTAAAAATACAGCCCATCTTAAAAAACGCTATGAGCGTCACGTAGCCACATTGAGTGAGCAATTAAAGGATTATGACTTGTCACATTATAGTATTAGGCACCGAGATCTTATCTTATATCTAGAGAATAAACAAATCAGTCAGAAATTAGCACAACTAGAAGGTGTTGATAGATTGGAGTCATCTTACCTTATAGAAAATACCCATCCAGTTGTCGCTATATCGCAGCTAACAGCACTTAAAAAGGTCTTAGAAATCTTGAAAAAAGACTAGTCTATACGTTTAAAATACTCTTGACACAATTTTTTTTGAGGTGTTGCAAAAGGATAATCCTCAAAATCCTCCTTAGCTACCCAAGCAGTTTGGTCTTCTTTGGCTAGAGTTGAGCTATCTACCCTACCTTCTCTGATGGTTAGGTGCCATTTTTGATGGCTAAAGGTATGTTTAACAATTGGAAAATCACGCTCTGTCCATTTTGGGTGGAGGTGATAGAGTGTCTCAAAACGCTCTTTTTGTTCTTTTATGATTAGTGGATCATCTGCCTCATCTGCCTCATCAAATAAAGATAATTGTTTGGCGACCTGTTCGGTCTCGATCAGTGGAAAAGACCAAAAACCAGCTAGTAGGCGTCCTTTGGTGTTTTTTTCCAGTAAAAATTGTCCCTCTTCATTTTGGATGATAAAAGCCTCTACGTAAATCGGTTTTGGCTTTTTCTTAGGAAGTTTGATAGGGTATTTATCCATTGTGCCGTGGAGATAAGCAGCGTTAAAAAAGCGAATAGGACTTTCTTCGGGTCTAGGATTTTTAGCGGATTCAATATCGGAACCTAAGTCCATAAGGGCTTGGTTAAAATCACCGGGCTCCTTAGGATCAATCAAAATACTCATAATCGTTTGGAAAATAATCCGATTTTTAGGGTCTCCAATATCATAATCAACCTCAAATAAGCGAGCCATGACACGCATCACATTCCCATCGACAGCAGGCTCTGGAAGATTAAAAGCAATACTAGCTATGGCTCCAGCAGTGTAGGGGCCAATACCCTTTAGACTGAGAATGTCCTTGTGAGTCGAAGGAAATTCTCCGCCAAAGTCTTGCATGATTTGCTGGGCAGCAGCCTGCATATTTCGCACACGTGAATAATAACCTAGTCCCTCCCAGGCTTTAAGGAGTCGTTCTTCATCAGCTTGAGCAAGGTCTTTTATTGTTGGAAACCATTGTAAAAACCGCTCATAATACGGAATGACTGTTACAACTTGTGTTTGTTGTAGCATAATCTCAGAGACCCAGATATGATAAGGGTTTTTAGTGTGTCTCCAAGGTAGGTCACGTTTTTCGTTATGGTACCAGTGAAGAAGTGTTCGTCTAAAGCTTTTTATCTTATCATCATCCCACATGGTGATGCCGTATGTTTTTAAATCAATCATAGTCTTATTATATCAAAATGACCCCTAAAAAGATTTGATAATTATTTTATTAAAAAAAGATGTTATTACTTGACAAAAGCAAACGCTTACAATATAATAGAATTATAAAAGATAGGAGTTATCAAAAGGAGGTTACTTCTATGGTAAGGCACAATATATCACGGTATAAAAACGGTGATAGCAATTAACGGTAGGCAATCAGATAATCTTACGTAGGCTTTTGGTCTTTGAGAGATGAGAGATGATAGTAGGGAGGTAGTGCTTATGTTACGCTTAAATATAAGTCGCTATAGTAATGGTGATAAAGCTAACTAAACTAATACAATAGGGAGGTTTGCTATGCTCTACGTATCACGGTATAAAAATGGAGACATTCAAGCTATTGTCTAATATAGCTTTGGAGGTGTTTCCTATGTAGAAGTTATCAATGAATATAGGCTATGTAGATACGAACAGTGAGGTGGTAGTATGTTTGATATAACACCTAGTCGCTATAAAAATGGTGATTGAAGTTAGTTATGATAGAGATGAGCCATAGGTAGGCTTAGCGTCTCAATCTTAATCATTTTCTTACTCCTTATGAAAAGAGTGTTCTTAAGCAGTATAAAGTTCACTCAACATACAGTTGATAGCTAGTGGTTAGTTCTCCCACTAGCTATTTTTGGGTATGAAGATGAGAAATCTAGCAGCTAAAGCTTGACATCATCTATAAATAGAGTATAATAGTAAATTGTGAGTGTACCTCACTTACCCTAAACTGTGATTTAGGGTCATTAGACCAAAAGGAGGAAACTATCAATGGCTAAATACGAAATTCTTTATATTATTCGTCCAAACATTGAAGAAGAAGCAAAAAACGCTTTGGTAGCACGTTTTGACGCTATCTTGAGCGACAACGGTGCAACTGTTGTTGAATCAAAAGATTGGGAAAAACGTCGTCTTGCTTACGAAATCAAAGATTTCCGTGAAGGACTTTACCATATCGTTAACGTTGAAGCTGATAACGATGTTGCTCTTAACGAGTTTGATCGTCTTTCAAAAATCAACACTGACATTCTTCGTCATATGATTGTTAAACTTGAAGCATAAGAAGGTATCCTATGATTAATAATGTAGTGCTAGTAGGGCGTATGACACGTGATGCTGAACTTCGCTATACACCAAGCAATCAAGCCGTAGCGACTTTTACGTTGGCGGTTAATCGTAATTTTAAAAATCAAAATGGCGAACGTGAAGCAGATTTTATCAACGTTGTTATTTGGCGTCAACAAGCTGAAAATTTGGCGAATTGGGCTAAAAAGGGAACTCTTGTTGGAATTACAGGACGTATCCAAACCCGTAACTACGAAAACCAACAAGGGCAGCGTGTCTATGTGACAGAAGTTATCGCAGATAGCTTTCAAATTTTAGAAAGCCGTGCAACCCGTGAAGGCAATGCTGGTAGCTACAATACAGGTGGATTTGAGAGTGGATCGACTACCTCTTATTCAAATCCGTCACCAAGCACACCTAATTTTGCTCGAGATACAACACCATTTGGTAATTCTAACCCAATGGATATTTCAGACGATGATTTACCATTTTAAATAATATAAAGGAGAAAAAAACATGGCTCAACAACGTCGTGGCGGATTCAAACGCCGTAAAAAAGTTGATTATATTGCAGCTAATAAGATTGAATACGTTGACTACAAAGATACTGAATTGCTTAGCCGTTTTGTATCTGAACGTGGTAAAATTTTACCACGTCGTGTCACAGGAACTTCAGCTAAAAACCAACGTAAGGTTACAACTGCCATCAAACGTGCACGCGTAATGGCATTGATGCCTTTTGTTAATGAAGATTAATGAAAAACAACTGAAGAGTTGATATACTCCCCTTATAGTGGACAGTGAAAAACTAAAAATTCACTAGAAACTATGAGGGGAGTTTTCATATGTCTAAAAGAAGTCCAAAGTCTGTCTCTGAGAAACTAGAAATTGTTCTACTTCGCTTGGAATCTTGTATTGAGAGGCTAGGGGAAAGTCGTCACTGGACGAAGTATAGCAAGGAGCTAAAGGAACAAGACCGTCGTCTAATCTTTTATTATGTCATTGTCCACTTGACAGGGAGCTATTCAAGTTCTATGTCTTCAGTTGGTTTTTTTTAAAAAAAACCTCTTGACAAGTTAGAAAAAAGTTGATAGATTAGTGTAGCTGTCAATTGAGGTGTCAGTCAGTCTGAGAAAAAGTTTTGAAAAAAACTTTAAAAAAGCTGTTGACAAGTGATTTAAAAATTGATAGACTAATATAGCTGTCAAGTTGAGGCAGGAGTTGTTAAAACTTTTTTAAAAAAAGTTA